>JADGQH010000332.1 GCA_017881985.1 Chloroflexota bacterium
GAGCCGGATGTCCGCCGTATAGTCGATCCGGGTTCCCGTCCCGGCGGGCTCGAAGCGGATATCGTCGACCGCGAAGACCCCGGGACCCGTGCCCGTGAGCACCACCCGGCGGGGCGCTTCGAACGTGGTGATCCGGTACTCCATCGGGGTGACCCGTCCGCGCATCCGAACGCCGAGCCGGTACCGGGCGCCGAGCCCGGTCGGCCCCGCCTCGATGGACTCGGAGGTGGCAACGCCGGGGTCCCAGTGCATGGCGTTCGCGAAATCGGCGACGAACGCGAACGCGGCATCCGGCGGCAGCCGAGTTTCGATCTGTTGGTGCAACCTGGTCATGGTCGACTCCGATGCGGGTGGTCAGGTCGGCGCTCGGGTCCCGGAACGGCATCCGCCGCCCGGATCACAGCCACCACCTGGAGGGTGCTTCATGGATCTCGCGTCACTGATCGACGATGGCCTCGAGGTTTCGATCGTCGGCAGCTTCTCCCGGGTGGGAATCGCGCTCCGTCGACAACTATTCGGATGGGAGCCGCTGCCGGATGGCGCGCTCGAGGGCAGGACGGTCCTCGTGACCGGCCCCACGTCGGGGCTGGGGCGGGCGGCGACCGATGCGCTCGCGGCGCTCGGCGCGAGGATCGTCCTCGTCGGCCGGAGCGCGGAACGTCTCGCGGCCGTTCGGGATGCCCTGGTGGCCCGCCACGGCGAGGACCGCTTCCCGATCGTCGTGGCCGACATGGGATCCCTCGACTCGGTCCGCGACGCCGTGCGCCGCGTCGAGGCGACCGAGGCGAGGCTCGACGTGCTGATCGACAACGCGGGGGGGATCTTCCCCGAGCGGCACCTGAGCCCGGACCGGATCGAGGCGACCCTGGCCGTCCTCGTCGTCGGGCCGTTCGTCCTCGTCTCGGGGCTTCTACCTCTGCTTCGGCGCACGCCGGGCTCGAGGGTGATCTCCGTGACGTCCGGCGGCATGTACAGCCAGAAGCTGGACCTCGACGACCTGCAATCGTCGGGCGGACCGTTCTCCGGCTCCCGGGCCTACGCTCGCGCGAAGCGCGCCCAGACCGCCCTCGTTCGCGAGTGGGCGCGCCGCCTGCGCGGGACCGGCATCACGTTCTGCGCGATGCACCCGGGCTGGGCCGACACGCCGGGCCTGGCGGAGACGCTGCCCGGCTTCTACCGCGCGATGCGGCCGCTCCTCCGAACGCCCGCCGAAGGGGCGGACACCATCGTCTGGCTCGCCGCGGAGCCGGCCGGGGCTGCGACGAGCGGGGCGCTCTACCTGGATCGACGGCCGCGTCCATTCGACCGCGTCCCTGCCACCCGTCTCGGCGCCGCCGATCGCCGCCGCCTGTGGGATGCCGTGGTCGGACTGTCGGGCGCGCCCGATCCCGCGCCGGATGGTCGAGCCGGACGTCCCGCGCCGGAAGGTTGACGCCCCGCCCGCGCCTCAGGGGATCGGGGCGAGGTCGAAGAGCGTGCTCCGCATCATCGGGTCGCCCGTCGGGCGGCCGCCGTTGAACGCCGCGATGAAGACCGTTCCCGAGACCGTCTTCGTGCCGGCCGAGCCGACCAGCGTGACGCTGACGAGGCGGCCCGAGACCCCGCGGTCGTGGAGGTCGAGCGCGGACAGGCTTCCCACGTTGGTGCGGGCGTCGGCGGCGAAGATCGCCGAGAGCTGGGCCGGCGTGTACGTCTGCGTCTGCCAGGTCGCATAGGGGGACGTGGCGTCATAGGGAACGCCATTCGGGTCCCGGTCGGGCGACCCGCGCAGGGCGGCCACCGGCGTCCCGACCTTCGCCCCGGTTGCGCTCGTGTAGACGTTCTCGTTGTTCTCCGTCGCGCCGCCGTCGGACGAGTGGAACAGGGCGTTCGCGATCCGCGTGCCGCTGAAGAGCACCTGCCCTGCCGTCGCGGCAACGACGGCGTCGATCGCCGGCGTCTCCGTGCGAACGCCGAGGTAGACCTGGGACCGGGTGTCGTCATAGACGTCGAACGTCGAGACCCCGGGACGGAGCTGATACGCCGCGTAGGATCGGGCCGCGATCGCCTGGGCAGTGAGCGCCGCCAGCGGCCAGGTCGACGGCATCTCGGCCGGGACGACGCCGCGAAGGTAGTCCTCGAGACCCACCTCGTTCACGACGTCGGCCTTCGCGCCAGTCGTGATCACGTGGAGGCTGCCGCGGTAGAGGTTGTAGGACGCGGCGCGTGCGGGCAGCTGGAGCGCCGTGTCCGGGGTCGCCCCACGGATTCGCAGGTCGGCCGGCGCGGCACCGTCGAAGAGGATGCTCCCGGCGGCATCGTCGACGACCACGCGCCAGGCCGTCGCCGTCGCGGACCCGGCTGGGACCAGGCGAAGTCGGGCGTCCGCCGGGAAGACGGCTGCGATTCCGTCGACGGTCCACGAACCGCCCCTGCCGAATACGACCAGCGGGCTGTCGGCCGTGAACGCGACGCCAGCGAGGAGGAGGACCCGGATGGGGGTCGCGGGATCGATAGGCCCGATCGTTGTCCCGGCGTAGTAGTGGGCGAGGATCGTTGCGGCGTCCTGGCCGGCAAGCGCCCGGCCGCGTGCACCGTACTGTGAGAGCCCGACGCCATGCCCCGAGCCACGGCCGTAGAACGTCACGCTCGCCCCGAGGACCGTGGGGCCGGCGGCCGGCGCGCCCACGGGCGCGGGACCCGGCGCGGGCGCGGGGGAGGGCGGCGCGGCGGTCGACACCGGTCCGAGGACGCCGGTCGCGGCATAGAGGGCGGCGACCCCGTAGAGCGTCGAGACGGGCTGCCCGTTGACCTGGCTGACCTGGTACCAGGTCGAGCCGGACGACGCGCCGGAGCAGTCGGCGCTCCAGCCGGACCCGGGCACGCTCGCCACGACGGTGACCGCATCGGTCGTCCCGAGCGTCGTCGCGATCGGGGAGCTCGTCGAGGCGCCCGTCCGGATGTTGACGCCGCTGCACGCGGGCATCATCTGCTGGCCGGGGGAGGACGGCGCCGGGTCGGGGGTCACGGGCGGGACCGGGCTGGACGTCGGCGGGGCGGCCGGCGGGGATCCGGGCGACCAGCTGGACCCGCTGTCGGAGAAGAGGCAGGCGAAGTAGGTGGTC
>JADGQH010000333.1 GCA_017881985.1 Chloroflexota bacterium
CGCGTAGTAGGCCAGGGTCGCCAGCGCAAACGCAGAGGCGTAGATGCATTGCGGTCCATCGGGCGACCAGAACAGCGCCTGGTTCGCGCCGATGAAGAGAATCGCGATCCAGGCGACGATCGCCACGGCCTGGCGAATGTATCGGTCGCGGGTCGGGGTGACCGTGCCGTAGTGGTCGCGGTAGTAGCGACCGATCATCAGGAGGGCTGCCCCAGCGATCGCCAGGCCGCCGAGGATGAGGGCCATCGCTCCGATCCCGGTCGGTCGACTCTGCAGGTTCGAGATCCCTGCCAGGATGACCCCGATCCCCAGTGGGATCGTCCAGAGCCCCTGCAGGTACGGGTAGTTGGCGGCCGCGGCCTCGAGGGGTCGTCGTTCCATGGTGTCTTTGCTCCAAACTAGTTGACACGGCAAACCTAACCGACCCGCGAACGCTTGTCAACTCGTTTGTGGCGCAAACTCCTGGGCACGCCCAGGACGCTCAGGATGCGAAGACCGCGGCCTCCGGCAGCGCGTCAAAGAAGCCCGTGGGTCGTAACCGACGGGGCTCCCGAGCGTAGAGCGAGCCTTGCATCCGTACCGGCAGGAACCCTGACCCCGGTCTGCACGAGGATCATGCGAAGAGCGAAGGTGCCCGTGGTGCCAGCCCGCCGCCCCGGCTTCGCGGGGTATCGGCGCTCCAGACGCCGCTCACGCTCCAGGCCCAGCACCTCGTCACCGCGGCCACGAGCCAGCTCGGCGACCTCGACATCACGGCGGTGGTGCGGCCCTATCGCGAGGCCAGCCCAGGGGCGATTGCGGTAACAGCTCGGTCTCGACCCTAGCCGATGCGGGGGAGGGATGTCCGCGATATGTCACCGCGCCGAGCCCTGCCGAGGATGACCGAGCGCTGAGGGTTGGCCTGCGAGTCACGAGTCATCGGCGCGCGCAGGGCGTTCTGGTTCGCTCCATTCGGGGGTGAAGTCCGACCCTGCGCGTTGGCAGACCGATCGCCGACTTTTGGCACTGGTCGCAGGGGTGCGCCGCTCGACAGACTCGGTGGTGAGCTAGGAGGCCGGTGACCCGACAGCGAGGTTGGCAGGGGCGGGTCCCGACGTGAGGGCTTCGGGCTCCCAGTCGTCCCCGGATCGAATCTCTGAACTTCCGCCTAAACGGGAGCCGTTGGGTCGACGGTGCGTTGCCTCGAGCAACTTTGTCACAGGGCGCGAATGACCCGAATCGTCATCACCGACTGCGACCACCCGACGATTGAGATCGAACGGGCGATCTTCACTCGCGCCGGCTACGAGGTGGAGCTCGCCCAGTGCCGCACGGCCGACGAGGTCGCCACGGCGGGGGCCGGGGCCGTCGCGTTGCTCGCTCAGTACGCTCCGATCACCGACGCGGTGCTGGCGGCGCTCCCTTTCGTAAGGGTCGTTGGAACCTACGGTGCCAGCCTCGACAATGTTGAGTTGCCGGCGGCAGCACGACGCGGGCTCCGGGTCGTCAACGTGCCCGATTACGGCGTTGACGAGGTTGCCGATCACACCCTCGGGCTCATCCTCGCGCTGACCCGGGGGATCGTTGGGCTGGACCGCGCCGTCCACGCGGGCACCTGGGATTTCCGCGGCGGCGGCGAGCTGCACCGCAGCAGCAGCCAGCAGGTCGGGGTCATCGGCCTGGGGCGGATCGGGTCCGCGGTTGCCCGTCGGGCGCTCGCGTTCCGCTTCCGTGTCGTCGCCGCCGATCCTACCCGGCCAGCCGTCGAGGGCGTTCGCCTGGTCGAGCTCGAAGAGCTGCTCGCGACAAGTGACCTCGTGAGTGTGACCACCCGGTTCGATCCGTCGACGCGTCACCTGTTGAACGCTGCGGCATTCGCCCGGATGAAGTCCGGAGCGTACCTCGTCAACACCTCGCGGGGTGGCGTGGTTGATCAAGCGGCACTCGTCGATGCGCTGCGATCGGGCCACCTCGGCGGGGCCGCGCTCGACGTCCTCGAGCGGGAACCGATCACTCCTGACGACCCACTCTTGAGCCTGCCGAATGTGGTGCTCACCCCGCACGCCGCCTTCTACAGCCGCGAATCGCTCGTCGAGATGAAACGCCGCGCCGCCGAAGCGATCACGGTCGCCTTGGCCGACCTCGGTCCTGTCGGTCGGAGCTGAACCGGCATTGCACCCAACGGCCGCGCCTCCACCGTTCTGCGTGCGTCCTAGTTCTCCGGGTGCGCGGATAGGCATCGAACGCGTGAACCGTCGCCTATAATGAGTGCGCACACCGTACCGTAGGTTCACTGGGTGAAACATCGGTGACTCGGACCCTCAGTCGCGGCCTCGATGTCATGGAAGCGCTGGCGCGCGGGGACGGGTATGGGCTCGGCCCATCGGCAATCGGCCAGCAGGCGGGCCTCGATAAGGCAACGGTGACACGCCTCCTTCGGACGCTCGTCGAGGCCGGGTACGTGATCCAGGACGAGACGACGCGGCGCTATCGCCTCGGCGGCAAGATCCTGTGGCTGGCCTACCGCGTCGCCGCTGGTCTGGATCTCCGGAGCATCGCGCGTCCGCATCTGACAGCCCTTCGCGATGAGCTCGGGGAAACCGTCCACCTCGGTGTGATCGAGGACCTCCAGGTTGTCTACGTAGACAAGCTGGAGGCCGAGAACAGCATCCAGCTGGTCTCCGCGGTCGGTCAGACGATGCCGCTTCACTCCACGTCGCTGGGCAAGGCCATGCTCGCCGCGCTTCCCGACGCGGAGCGCGAACGGATCTACGTGCGGATGGACTTCCTGCCCCAGACGGATCGGACGATCTGTGACCTGCCAACGTTCCGGGAGGAGATCCGGAGGACGCAGCGTCGCGGCTACTCCACCGATGACCGCGAGAACGAGCCGTTCGGTGCGTGCGTGGGAGCGGCGATCGTCGGAGCTGACGGCCGGCCGGCCGGCGCGATCAGCATCGCCGGTCCCCACTTCCGCATCCACGATCGGCTCGAGTATTTCGGCGAACGGGTCCGCGCTGTCGCGGGAGAAATCGCCCGCGAGCTCGGGGCCGGCGCGATCGAGACGGCAAAGGGTGGCCGCCGCGAGATCCTCGAGGCGATGTGATGGCCCCCCGGGACGTAC
>JADGQH010000105.1 GCA_017881985.1 Chloroflexota bacterium
GCGCCGGGGCAGCCCGAGCCGCCGACCTACGATCTCTCGTACCGCGATGCCTTCTGGGCCTCCCGCGCATACGAGGACCTGTGTGACCGGATCGCGCTCCGCGCGCTCCTGCCCGGGAGCGGTGGGCAGCTGCTCGATCTCGGCGCCGGCTTCGGTCGCCTGAGCGATGAGTACGGCACCTTCGGGCACGTGACGCTTGTCGACGCGTCGCCCGCGATGGTCGAGGCGGCCCGCGAACGGGTCGGCGGCGACCCGCGCTTCTCCGTCATCAAGGCCGACGCGACCGACATCCCGGTTCCCTCCGGCTCGGTCGACGTCGTGGTGGCCGTCCGCCTGATCCTCCACGTGCGGAACCCGGACGCCGTCTTCGCGGAAGTTGCCCGGGTCCTTCGGCCAGGCGGCCTGTTCATCCTCGAGTTCCCCAATCGAAACCACCTGCTCGCGCGCCTTCGATACCTCGCGCGCCGGCAGGACTGGTCGCCCGGCGGCCCGGACTCGCACGAGTATCGCGAGGGGCACTTCTCCCACCAGCCAGCGACCGTGCTGCGGCAGCTCCGAGGCGCCGGCCTCGTACCCGTGAGGCGGCGGGCGGTCTCGTTGTTCCGTTCAGCGCGCCTCAAGGCCCTTGTCCCGGCGCGCCATCTCGCCCGGCTCGAATCGCCCCTCCAGGCGCCGCTCGGTCGCCTGGCACCCAGCCCCGCCGTGTACATCGCGTCCCGCAATCGAAGCCGGCCCGCCGTCGCCGATGTGCCGGCGCGCGAGGAGGCGGAAGCGCAGGCTTCCGCCGGGTAGCCGCGGCCCCGTGCTGAGGTGTCTCCAGGCGATCGCGCTCGGGGTGCCCCAGGGAGACGCGAAACGGACCCGGCCGCCCCGAGGTGCAGGGGCGACGCGGGTCCGTGTTCGATGCCGGGTGACCGGGAGGAGGTCGGTCGAGCCGGCGGTCCGGGAGCTTCGGAGGAGGGAGCCGAGCTCCGTGATGCGTAGTTGACCACCGACGCCTGAATTCGTCCTGAAAGGAAGACCGGCCGCTCGACGGCGCCCGGAGATCGACCGAATCGATCGCATCGGGTTCCGGAGCGCTCGTGAATCGCGCGTGCACGCCCCGCTGGTATCGTGGTACACGTGGACCGCGCATCGATGGAGGAGCAGGCGGCGCCCCGGATCCTGCGCGCCCGCTGGCTGGGTCGAATCGCGTATCGCGACGCGTGGGCCCTGCAGCAGGCGCTGAGCGCCGCGCGCGCCTTCGGGAGCCTCGACGAGGACCAGCTCCTGCTCCTCGAGCACGATCCGGTCCTCACCCTCGGACGCCATGCCAGCGCGAGCCATGTCATCGCGCCTCCCGAGGTCATGGAGGCGCGCGGGATCGAGGTCGTCCGGGTGGAACGTGGCGGCGAGGTCACCTACCACGGTCCCGGCCAGCTCGTGGCGTACCCGATTGTTGCCCTCGCGGCGCCCGTCGCCGAATCCGCGCGGCCGGGTTCGAGCTCCCTCGGTGTCCGCCGATTCGTCGAAGCCCTCGAGGCGGCGATGGCCGACACCTGCGCAGCGGCGGGCGTCATCGCCGGCCCCCGCGCCGGCCATCCGGGCTGCTGGGTCGACGCCGACGGCCTTCTTCCCCGCAAGATCGGCGCCCTCGGGATCCGCGTGGCGCGCGGCGTCACCTTCCACGGGATCGCCCTCAACGTCACCACCGACCTGGCCGACTTCGACCTGATCGACCCATGCGGGATGCCCGGCCTCCGCTCGACCTCGCTCGCCCGGGAGCGGCAGCGGGCGGGCTTCCCGGGCGCAGACGCCGACGCCGCGCCGTCGACCGCGAGCGTCGCCGAGGCGGCCGCCGCCTTCGCCCCCGCCCTGGCCCGTCGCCTCGGCGTCGCCCTTGCCGGCGACGTGCCGCCCCACGGCGATGCCATACACGAACGGGACGCGCTCGAGGCGCTCGTGAACAGGCTCGGCGCGCCCGCGTCGACCCTCGCCCCGGCGGGAGCCGCCTGATGCCGGCCGGCATGTTCGAGATGCGCCGGGATTCGATCACCGGGTGGTGGGTCGCCACGGTGGTCGACCGGGCGTTCCTGCGGGATCGCTTCACGCTGGCCGCCGAGCCGATCGACGACGGCGGGGACTGCCTCAACTGCAGGCTGCCCCCGGGGGATGGCGTGCGCCTCCGCATGCTCAAGGACTTCGCGTTCCGGACGGTCGGGACGGAAGCCGACGCGCGCGAGCAGGAGAAGACGGTCACCCAGATCGCGCTGAGCCAGGCTCGTGCCGCCGGTAGCTGGCGCACGATCGTCGCCCCGCCCGGGGAGCACCGGCCCCTTCACTCGGTGGGGATCGAGCTGATCGCGGGGCTGCTCGGGGGAGCCCGCGCCGCCATCGTCGAGGCCGGCCAGGCCGGCCAGACGGAGTACTTCCAGGTCCTCCAGAACTGGGGCCGCCAGGCGGGTGCCCGCACCAACCACCTGTGCCTCGACCTGTACGACCTGCCCCAGATCCCGCACGAGGTGGCGGAGGAGATCGGCGGGGCGGCGCGCTTCGTGATCCGCGAGGGCGAGTGTCCGTACTGCCGCGCCGTCCGGGTGGAACGCGAGCGCGGAACCCGCTTCCTCTGGCAGGACGACCATTCGATCGCGTTCGCGCCGTTCGCCTCCCGATCGCCGTTCGAGGTCTGGATCGTGCCGCGCCGTCATGAAGCCGACTTCGGGCGCGCCTCGGATGCCGACCTTGCCTCGACCGCGGACGGTCTGCGCCACGTGCTCGGGCGCCTCGCGCAGCTCGATGGCCCGCCCTACAACCTGCTCCTCCACACGGCGCCCCTCCGTGGCCAGGTGGACGCGACCTACCACTGGCACTGGGAGGTCCACCCGCGGCTTCGCGAGATCGCCGGGCTCGAGCTCGGGACGGGCCTCCCGGTCAACCCGGTGAGCCCCGAGGAGGCGGTGGACCAGCTGCTCCACCGGCTGACGCCCGAGGCGGACCAGGCCTTCGGCGATCGATCCGGGATCCGTCGATGAGCGGGCGGCGGCTACGGCCGTCGGCGCGTCACATCCGCATGCGCCGCCTCGTCATCCGTTCTGAGCGCGGGGACGACCCGCGCAATTCTGTGTTCGAGCTGGAGGATCGGTGGCCGTCGACATCACGCGCCGCTGGGGGATCGGGCCGATGAGCCTGCCCCGCGACCAGCGGCCGTCGACGCGCGGCACCGGTGAGCCGGACGTCGGCACTGCGCTCCCGTCCGTCGACGACGGCATCGACGCCCTGCCCGCCGACCCGATCGCGGCTCGCGCGTTCGTCGAGGGGCTCTTCGCGCGCCACCACGGGGAGATCTACGCGTACCTGATCCGGATGCTGCGTGATCCGGAGCTGGCCGCGGACCTGTCCCAGGACGCCTTCGTCCGCGCGTACCGTGCGCACGCCAGCCTGGAGGACCCCACCAAGGCGCGCGCGTGGCTCTACCAGATCGCCAACCGGGTCGCGCTCGACGAGATTCGGCGCAGGAAGATCGTCCACTTCATCCCCTGGACAGGAGAGTCGCGCGGCGCCGCGCCGTCGGCCGAGCGCGTGGCGATGGAGGCACGCCTCTCGGGCGAGCTCGAGCGGGCCCTCGGGCGCATCCCGGAACGGCAGCGCTCCGCCCTCCTCCTCGCCGAGGTTCACGAGCTGACCGGCGTCGAGCTGGCGACGTCGCTCGGCACCACGCACGTCGCCGCCCGAGCGCTGCTGACGCGAGCCCGCGAGAGCCTCCGCCGCGCCCTCGCCGAGGAGCGCGTCCTCGCCGCCGACGCCGAAGCAGCCAGCCGGCCCCTGGATCAGCCCGCTGCGCGCGGCAGCCGTCCGAACGGGCACGGATGAGCGGCCTCCAGCGCGCGATGCGCCACCCGGACCGCCGCAGCGACTCGCATGCGCGGGCGCGCGCGCTCGCCTCCGATCGGCTCCTCGCGCAGCTGTCGGGCGAGGATGCCGCGTGGCTCGACGCGCATCTCGCCGCATGCACGGCCTGCCGCCGGATGGCGGAGTCGTTCGCCGCCGACCGCGCGAGGTTCGTCACGTTCCGCGACGAGCAACCGATGCCTCCCCGTGACCTCGGCGCCCGCCTGTCGCGGGCGCTCGACGTGGAGGTTCGTCGCGCCGTCAGGGAGGACGCCCGCAAGGGACGCGGGTCGCATCTCGGCCCGCCATCGTTCGCGCTGACCGGGATCGCGGTCGCGGCCGTGCTCGCCGTGGTGTTCCTGCCGCTCGTGATGGCCGGGCTGGGGATCGGGAATCGCCCAACCGCTCCCGGGCCCGTTGGCAACGGTGGACCGGCCGCCACGCCGATGCCCGTCCAGACGCAGGCCGTGTCGTGGGTGCAGCGGGAGGCCGATGGGACATACGTCCTGTCCAGTGCCACGGTGGACCGGGTCTGCCCCGGTCTCGATGCCTCCGCATGTGGAACGCTCGACGGCGTCGCCCAGGCGATCGTGGCGCTCAGCGTGCAGCCCTCGGCCATCGTGCTGCAGCACAACGGGACCTCCGCGGTGCTCGTCAGCCGCAACGCGCTCTACGCGTTCTCCGTTCCGCGCGAGGTGAGCGTCACACGGACGCCCGCTCCTTCGTCCTCCATCCCAACACCCGGGGCACTTTCCCCGACGCCGGCGGTGACGGGAGTGGGGGCTACTCCTCCAGCAGCCACTCCCGTCCCGACCGGTTCCACCACGCCGCGACCGTCCCGGACGGCATCCCCGCCGTCCGCGGCTCCGGCGACATCTCCCTCCCCGCTGCAGGCGACCCCGCGCGTGGCGGCGCCGCCGGTCCCCGCGGCATCCCCGTCCGGCGAGCCCGTCGCGACTGCCCTCGCCTCCGACGTCCCGGCACCGGCGGCCTCGGTCGTGAGCCTCCCGCCCGCGAGCCCCGCGCCGTCGGCGGCGGTGACGACACCGATCATCGAGGGCGTCATGCTCGTCGGAGGGCCGCCCGCGTACTCCAGCGACGGGCAGTGGGTGGCGTTCTCGGCCCGACCGTCCGACGGCACCCGGGGTCCCGACATCTACGTCTGGCGCGTCGGCGAACCGAAGGCGCGCCAGCTCACCACCGACCACGCGTCCGTCTTCTCGGCCTGGAATCTCGACCAGATCCTCGGCAGCTCTGTGCTGCCGGCAGGAAGCCCGACGCCGGAGGCCCCGGCCGTCACGATCGCGGCGCCCGAGTCGCCGATCCCGGGATCCCCGTCCGCCGAGCCGTCGCCGGCGAGCTCCCCTTCGGCGGCCCTGCCGGCAGCCGCGTCGGCGGAACCCAGCCGGTCGGGTCCCTCGGCATCCCGGCTCCACCCGCTCCCGACCGGACGCCCGAAATCGGCCGTCACGCCTCGGCCGTCGCCCGAGACCACGCCCGGCGAAACGCCCGGCGGGACGCCCGCGGAGACTTCCGGCCCGACGTCGTCCGACGCCGCCTCCGCCCCGCCCGCCGTGTCGGTCGCCTCGTTCCTGCTCGATCCGGCCACCGGGGTAGCGACCAGGATCGCGCGCCCCGCGATCTGGCGCCCCGTGCTGGACCCGACGAACCGGAGCGTCGTCTTCTGGACCGGCGAACAGGCCCTCGATCCGATCACGAACACCTGGGTTCCAACGAAGGGCCAGCTCGTCAGCGCCGACTGGCAGGCGCTGACCGGCGCCGGCGAGGTCACGGCACGGCCGCTGCCCGGGTCAGCGGGGCTGGTCGGCGTCGCCGACTGGGACGTGCGCTGGGATCCGTCCGGGCGACACCTGGCCGTCTGGATCGCCGACGCGATCGACCCGTCGATCGGGCGGCTCAGCCTCTTCGCGGTGAACGCGGACGGGAGCGTGGGCGAGACGCTGTTCGCCGACGTGGCCGCGCTCCCGGGGCTCTCGCTGGGCAGCGACCGGCTGGCCTGGGCAAGCCCTCCCGGCCAGAACGGGCAGGGAAGCACGATCAGCGTCTACGCCTGGTCGGAGGACGGAGCCGGGAGCCTGTACGGCGCGCCCGACCCGGGGAGCGACCCGATCGTCGTGGCACGCTGAGGCTCCGCACCGCGACCCTCCCGGTGTCGCGCCGACGGCCCGGCGCGCCTGCCCGCGCGCTATCCTTTGCGGCGACCCTTTAAGGACCGGCCCCGAGAGGCCGGGAAGGAGGACGCACGTGTCACCTCGCGGGCGCGCCTGATGGACGGGCGCCAGATCATGACGGCGGACGAGGTCCGCCGCGCGATCATCCGCATCTCCCACGAGCTGGTCGAGAAGCAGGCCGGGACCGACGGCCTCGTGCTCGTCGGCATCCAGCGCCGCGGCGTCCCCCTGGCCCACCGGATCGCCGCCGCCGTGGAGGAGAACGAGGGCGTCACCCTCCCCGTGGGCGCCCTCGACATCACGTTCTACCGCGACGACCTCTCGCTGATCGCCCAGCAGCCGGTGGTCAAGGGCACCCAGCTCCCCGTGGACCTCAACGGCCGGACGGTCGTGCTCGTCGACGACGTGCTCTACACCGGGCGCACGATCCGCGCCGCGATGGACGCCCTGGTGGACTTCGGGCGGCCGCGGGCGATCCGCCTGGCCGTCCTCGTGGACCGCGGCCACCGGGAGCTCCCGATCCGCGCCGACCACGTGGGAAAGAACGTCCCGACCTCCAGCGACGAGGTGGTCAAGGTCCTGGTCGTCGAGATCGACGGCGAGGATGCAGTGCGGATCGAGCGGGTCGCCACGCCCGCCCCGACGGCCTGACCGTGGCCATGAGCACCACCCACCCCGCGACGACGCCGGATGTCGGCTGGCGCCAGAAGCACCTCCTCGACGTCGACGTCCTCTCCCTGGCCGAGATCGAGCTGGTCATGCGCACGACCGACGCGATGAAGGAGGTCCTGGCCCGGCCCATCTCGAAGGTCCCCGCCCTGCGCGGCACGAACGTGACGATCCTCTTCTACGAGGCCTCGACGCGAACCCGGGTGAGCTTCGAGGTCGCCGCCAAGAACCTCTCGGCGGACGTGGTGAACATCGCCGCGTCCTCGTCGTCGGTGACGAAGGGCGAATCGCTGGTGGACACGATCCGGACGGTCGAGGCGCTCGGCGCCGACATGATCGTGATGCGCCACGGCACGTCCGGCGCCCCGTACCTCGCGGCCGAGGTCTTCGCCGGCTCGATCCTCAACGGCGGCGACGGCTGGCATGCCCACCCGAGCCAGGCGCTCCTCGACCTCTACACGATGCGGGCGCACCTCGGCGACGTCCGCGGGAAGAAGGTCGTCATCCTGGGCGACGTGCTCCACTCGCGGGTGGCGCGCTCCAACGTCTGGTCGCTCACGGCGGCCGGCGCCGACCTCTGGATCTGCGGCCCGACGACGATCCTTCGCGGCTTCGACGCGTGGGCCGGCCGCTGGACGGGCGGCGGTGCTCCCGGGCACGCAGGATTCAGGGTGACATCGGACGTGGACGCCGCCCTCCGGGATGCCGACGTGGTGATGGCGCTGCGTCTCCAGCGCGAGCGGATGGATGCCGGGCTCCTCCCCTCGCTTCGCGAGTACGCGGCGCGGTTCGGCCTCACGCGAGAGCGCCTCGCGTTCGCGAAGCCGACCGCGCTCGTCATGCACCCGGGGCCGATGAACGAGGGCGTGGAGATCGCGCCGGACGTGGCGATCCTCGACCGGAGCGTGATCACCGAGCAGGTCACGAACGGCGTGGCGGTCCGGATGGCGCTTCTCTATCTCCTTGCCGGCGGGCACCCGGAGGCGGTGACGAATGCCTGACCTGCGCGTGGGCGAGGCGGTCGGCCTGCTCGAGATCAGCGGGGCGTGGCTCGTGGACCCCGTCGCGGGTCGCGAGGGGCCCGGCGAGGTCGTCGTCCGCGACGGCATTTTGGAGGCGGTGACCTGGCTTCGTGGCGCCGCGGCGGACGGGATCGGGCCGAACGGGATCCTCGTCGTGCCGGGGTTCCTCGACCTCCACGTCCACCTTCGCGAGCCCGGCAACGAGGACGCGGAGACGGTCGCGAGCGGCCTCGCCGCAGCCGCGCACGGCGGCTTCACGACCGTGTGCGCGATGCCGAACACGACGCCTGCCGCGGACGAGCCGGGGGTCCTGGCGCGGGTTGCCTCGGCGGCCGCGGCCTCGGGCTCCCCGGTGGAGCTGCTCGCCCACGGCGCTGTGACGGTTGCCCGGGCGGGGGAACGGCTCGCGGCGCTCGGCGAGCTCGCGGACGCGGGCGCCGTCGGCTTCTCCGACGACGGATCGCCCGTCAAAAGCGCCGTCCTGATGCGCAACGCGCTCCTCTACGCGGGCATGCTGGGGCTCCCGATCGTGGAGCACGCCGAGGACCCGACGCTCACCGTCGGCGCCGAGGCAAGCGAGGGCCTGGTGGCCACGATCCTCGGCCTGAAGGGATGGCCCGCGGCCGCCGAGGTCTCGGCCGTGGAGCGCGCGATCGCGATCCTCGATTCGGTGCGAGCCGACGCGCCGGGTGCGCGGCTTCACCTCACCCATCTGTCGACAGCGGGCGCGCTCGATGCTGTCCGCCGCGCGAAGGCAGCCGGACTCCCGGTGACCTGCGACGTGACGCCGCACCATCTCGGGTTCACCGACGAATGGGTGGCCGGCTCACGGCGCTGGGCATGGGAGGCCCTGGACGACGCGGGTGCCGCGCGCGACCCGTGGGCCGACGGCGCCCTCGTCGCCCATCCCTACGCGACGTCGTGTCGCGTCAACCCGCCGCTGCGCGGCGCCACCGACGCAGCCGCGTGCCTGGCAGCGCTCATCGACGGAACGGCGGATGCGGTCGCCACCGATCACGCTCCCCACACGGCCGTGGACAAGGAGACGGAGTTCGGGCTCGCCGCCAACGGGATCAGCGGGGTCGAGACGGCGTTCGGCGTGCTCCTTGCGGCGGTGATGGCCGGGAAGCTTCCGCTGGCGCGTGCTGTGGCCGCCCTGACGGTCGGGCCCGCGACGGTGCTGGGCGCACGGCAGGGCCGGCGCGGCGCGACGCGTGGTCTCCTGGAAGGCGCCCCCGCGGATCTCGTCGTCGTCGACGCCGGGGCCGGCTGGCAGGTGACCCGGGACGCGCTGGCCTCGCGCGGCAAGAACACGCCGCTCCTCGGACGCGACCTCCCCGGCCGGATCCTGTTCACGGTGGCGCAGGGCCGGCTGGCGTACAGCGACGCGGACGCCTGATCGTCCCGAGGCGACCGTCCGTCGGCCGGTTCGCGGAGCCCGCGCGGGTGGGCGGCTGTCGAAGCCTCAGGGCAGGTCGCCGGCCCTCGGTGCCGCTGCCCCGTAGGCCTTCGGGAGCGTGCCGGCGAAGTGCACGCCTCCCTCCTGGAACGTGAACGCATCGATCCGGAGCCCGTCAATTCCCGCGAGCCGCGTCGCGAGGTACGCGTTCACCCCGTCCTGGGCTCTCGCAAGGATGTCGGCCGGCACGCCGAGACGACCGAACTGGAGCGAGTCGATCGAGACCTGCACCGAACGGGGACCGGTCACGGCGACGCGGAACGCGGTTCGGACCGGCCCGGCGAGCGGGTACCCGTAGGGCGAGAGGTCGACGAACGCGGCCGCCTCCGCGGACCCATTGTGGAAGCGCACGGTCACGTCGTGGAGCGAGGGGGCGTTGCCGCGCAGGGTGCGCGTTGCCAGGATCACCGCCTCCGGGATCACCTCGTCGAGCGCGTAGCTGCCGGTGAACGTGTGCTTCGAGGCAAGGGTGTAGTTCGCGTCGGGCGACGTGTGTGTCAGCCCGTGCTTCGTCACGAAGGCGTCGTAGGCACCGACGTCGGGCTTCGCAGCGCCCAGGTCGGCCGGCCGGTCCATCCCGAACGCGGCCGAGACGACCGGCACCCTTAAACCTCGGCCGATTGCTTCCGCGATCGCGGGCGTACCGGCTTCGAAGCGCTCGGGACCGACGTACTCCAGGCCCCAGTTGGCCAGTACGCGGGCCACCAGTCGGAACGTTCCGCCGTAGGCGTCATCCGGGACGATCACGTGATCGCCCGGTGCGAGGGCCGCCCGTAGCAGGGCATCCTCCGCGGCCAGCCCGGAG
>JADGQH010000334.1 GCA_017881985.1 Chloroflexota bacterium
GAGTCGCCGCCCCCGACCACCACGGTCGCGCCGTGCTCGGCCATCTCCGCCAGGAGGTTGGCCATGGCCTTGGTCCCGGTCGAGAAGGCCGGGATCTCGAAGACGCCGAGCGGGCCGTTCCAGAAGATCGTCCTTGCGCCCTCGAGGGCGGATGCCATCATCGCCAGCGACGCGGGACCCACGTCGACGATGTGCCAGCTGGCCGGGAGCTTCTCGGTAGACAGGGTCTTGTACTCGGATCCCTGGGTGACTTCCTTGGCGATGACCACGTCGACCGGGAGGATCAGCTTGACGCCGGCCTCCTCGGCGGCCGCCATGATCCGCTGCGCGTCCTCGACCCGGTCGGGCTCGGCGAGGCTCTTGCCGACGGCCTTGCCCTGCGCCAGGAGGAACGTGTTTGCCATGCCACCGCCGACGATCAGGATGTCGACCTTCTTGAGCAGATGGACGAGCACCTTGATCTTGTCCGAGACCTTGGCGCCGCCGATGATGGCGGCGTAGGGACGCTCCGGGTCCTCGACGAGGCGGGAGAGGTAGGTGATCTCCCGCTCCATCAGGAAGCCGGCGTACGCCGGGAGGATCTGCGCCACGCCGTGCGTGGACGCGTGCGCCCGGTGGGCCGTGCCGAACGCGTCGTTCACGTAGACGTCCGCGTAGGAGGCGAGCGCCTTCGCGAACGCCGGATCGTTCTTCTCCTCCTCCGGGTGGAAGCGGAGGTTCTCGAGCAGGAGCACCTCGCCCGGCTTGAGCCGGCGAACCGCGTCCTCGGTCCCCTGGCCGAGCGCGTCGCCCGTACAGGGGACGTTGACGCGCAGGAGCTGCGACAGGCGCTCGGCGACCGGGCGAAGCCGGAGGCCATCCTGGACCTTGCCGTCGGGCCGTCCCAGGTGGCTCGCGAGGATCACCCGCGCGCCCTGGTCCATCAGGTACTTGATCGTGGGAATCGCCGCGCGGATCCGGGTGTCATCGGTGACCTGCCCGTCCTTGAGCGGCACGTTGAAGTCGACGCGGACGAAGACGCGCTTCCCCGACGCATCGAGGTCGCGAACGGATCGCTTGTCCATGGCAGGCGGCTGCCTCTGCTAGCGGGGGGTATCGAGCGGGTCGATCGCGGCGGCGATCAGAGCTTCTCGGCGATGACCTTGACGAGGTCGGCGACGCGGCAGCTGTAGCCCCACTCGTTGTCGTACCACGCGATGACCTTCACGAAGTTGCCGCCGAGGACCATCGTGCACGCGCTGTCGATGATCGACGAGCGGGTATCGCCGCGGAAGTCGGTGCTCACGAGCGGCTCGTCGCTGACGCCGAGGATGCCCTTCATGGGGCCCGCCGCGGCCGCCCGGAAGGCAGCGTTGAGCTCCTCGACGGACGTCTCGCGCTCGAGCTCGGCCGTGAAGTCGACCACGGAGACGGTGGGCGTGGGGACGCGGAGGCTGAAGCCGTCGAACTTGCCCTTGAGATCGGGGATGACGAGCGCGAGGGCTTTCGCGGCGCCGGTCGTCGTCGGGATGATGTTCAGGGCCGCGGCACGGGCGCGGCGCGGATCCTTGTGGGCGACGTCGAGGATCTTCTGGTCGTTGGTGTACGAGTGGATCGTGTTCATGAGGCCGCGCCGGATGGTCCACCCGTCGTGGACGACCTTGGCCGCCGGCGCCAGGCAGTTCGTGGTGCAGCTCGCGTTACTGATCACGTGGTGCTTCGCCGGGTCGTAGGCCGCGTCGTTGACGCCGAGGACGATGGTCACGTCCTCCTTCTTGGCCGGGGCGCTGATGAGCACCTTCCGGGCGCCGGCATCGATGTGCACGCGGGCCTTGTCGGCGTCCGTGAAGCGGCCCGTCGACTCGATGACGATGTCGACGCCGAGCGCCTTCCAGGGCAGCTGCGACGGATCCGAGACCTGGAGGACCTTGATCTCGTGGCCGTCCACGATGATCGCGTCGTCGGTGTGCTCGACGGTCCCCGCAAAGGCCCCATAGGTGGAGTCGTGCTTGAACAGCAGTGCGTTGGTCGGGACGTCGACGATGTCGTTGACCGCCACGACCTCGATGTCGGGCGCGCGCTCGAGGAGTGCCTTGAGGGACTGCCGGCCGATGCGACCGAAGCCATTGATGCCCACGCGTACGGACATGATTCGAACCTCCGCTGTGCGGTTAGATGGATCCTGGGAACCCGCCCGCGACGGCCGCGGCCGGGTGAGATGGACGAGGACGCAGGGATGCCGGGCTCGAGCCGGAGCGCGAGGTACCCGTCGCGACCGGCCGGCCGGGGTGGCGCGCCGGGCGACACGTGGCGGCACATGGGGACGCGCCGCCGACGCCGGAGGCGCGATCAGGCCGTGGGGACACTTGACCTCGTGAATGCGACGGGAACACGCAGCATTCTACCAAGCGCCCATTGCGTGTCCGTCGGGCCGAGCGTCCCGGCATGGCGGTCCGAACGGCCCGCCACATCGCCGCGAATCGAAGGTCCGGAAACGGATCGACCCCCCGCCGTCTCCGGCGAGGGGTCGATCAATCGCGCGAGGTGAGGTCAGCCGCCGATGCGGAACATCTTCGTGCCGCACACCGGGCAGGTGCCCTGGGCGGCGGGCTTCCCGTTCTTCATCGTGATTTGCTGCGCGTTCTTCATCTCGCGCTTTGCCTTGCACTTGACGCAGTACGCCTCGGCCACTCCGGGAGCCTCCCTTTCGTCACGGTGGACGTCGACGGGCCCCTCGCCCGGCGCTCATCCTTTCCCAGCGATACGGGTTCGGCGCAGCCATCTGGAGCGGATTCCTCGAAGCCGTCAGATCCGAGGCGGCGCGAACTCGCGCAACGGTAGTCCGCGCCGCGTCGGAGCGTCAAGCCGGTTCCCGCACAAGATTGCCCGGGACCGTGCTCGACGGGTCGGTTTCGGTCGAGCCGGCCGACCGCGGTGGCACGGGCCCACCTACAAACGCGGCACCCAGCTCGGCAACCCGTCGGGCGATCCTGGCCCGGCTCGTGCGCTGCTCGCGGCGTCGACGGGCGACCATGAGCATCGCCCCGGCCGTCGCGAGCGCACCGATCGAGCCCGCCCCGGCCGTCATCGAGGCGGACGGACCTGCGCGGACCAGG
>JADGQH010000106.1 GCA_017881985.1 Chloroflexota bacterium
GACCGGCTCGCCCATGCCATCGAGCATGTCCTCGCGCTTGAGGCCGAACATGTCCATGGTCATCTGGCAGGGCATGAACTCGACGCCCATCTCCATGGCGAGCTCGAGCAGCTCCTTCGGGCTGGCGACCTTGTACTGCTTCGCGAGCTTGCCCATCATCCAGGGGCCCATGCCCAGGAAGTTCATCTTGGACAGCTTGCGGTGCGAGACGCCCGGCCGCTGCATGGCGGACATCATCTTCTGCATCACGTTGTCGCCGGTGATGCGCTTCTGGTCCTTGACGAACGTCTGAAGGCCCCAGAACGTAAGGAAGACACGGACCTTGGCGCCCATCGCGGCGCCGGTCGTGGCCAGGATCATCGTGGCCCAGGTCTTCTCGAGCTCACCGCTGTAGCAGATGATCAGGATGTCGTGCGGCTTCGCCTCGTGCTCGTGGTCCGGGATTCCGGGCGCGGGGTTCGGGATCGGCATGTCGAACGTGGGCATGGCCGGCTCGGCAATTGCGGTCATCGGGTCGTCCCTCACTTCCGGCGGAGGACGAAGCGGTAGACGCCGCCCTCGATGCTGCTCTCGACGAGCTCGTTGCCCGTCGTCTTGCACCAGGCGGCGAAGTCCTTCGTGGAGCCCGCGTCCGTGGCGAGCACCTCGAGGAGCTGCCCGCTGACCAGCCCCTTGACGGCCTGGGCCGTCTTGACGATCGGCATCGGGCACGAGAGGCCCTTTGCATCGACCCGCGCTGCGATCTCGAGAGGCATTCCTGAACCCTTCCTGTACGTCGGCGGCCGGGCCGCTGCCCGCTTCGCCGGTGGTCCGACTAGATGAAGACGATGTGGCCGTCGCCGGCGTTGATGTAGAAGGCGGTCACGCCCTCGACCCCGTCCACGAGCGGATCGAGGTCGTCCTCTTCGATCTTGAGGACGTCCATCGAGAGCGAGCAGGCCTGAATGTCGACCTCGCCGAGCTCCTTTGCCTGGCGCAGGGTCTCGTGCCACGGGGCCTGGCCCGCGAGCGCGGCGGCGGCAACCAGCGCCGCTCCCGCCTCGCCGGCCTCCGCGGAGAGGCCGCGTCCGAGCGCGATCCGATCCTTGCGGAACGCATCGAGCGCCCAGTACTGCAGGAAGATGTTGACCCGGCGACCGAGCGCTGCGGCGCCGGCGGTCATCACCGCGGCTGCCTGGAGCTTGTCGTCGGTGCCCGAGAAGAGCACCAGGTTGATCGGTTCGTCCATCAGGGTCACCTCAGCCGACGCCGACGGCCGAGACAGCGGGGACTGCGCGCTCGTCGGTCGGCTGGGGCCGTTCGGAGAGCTCGCCGAGGCGGGCGAGACGGCGCATCAGGACCCCGCGCATGAGGCTGCACGCGGCGATGACGTCCGGATCGGTCAGCCGATACCGGACCTCCCGTCCGTCGCGTTCGGACTCCACGATCCCGGCGGCCCGCATGACTGCGAGATGCTGGGAGACGTTCGGCTGGCTGATCCCCATCTCGTCTGCCAGGCGGCCGACTTCCTTCGGCTCGTCGGCGAGGAGGTGGAGGATCTCGAGCCGGCGGGGGCTCGCGAGAATCTTCATGACCTCCGATTGGAGGCTCCAGATCGGGTCCATGCGGGGATCATCTACCCATGCGCATCTGCGCATAAGGTGCGAATGGCACGTCACCGGGACCGGCCGGCAGGGGGTCGAGGGCCGTTCGGCACGGGGTGATTCCGGTCGACGGCACGCGCGAACCCGACGATCGGTCGCCTACGACCGCGCGCGATCCGCGGCGAGCATGGCGTCGGTGCGCGCATGGGCGTCGGCGACAGCCTGCTGCGATCCGGTGATTGCGAGCAGGAACCCGTCCCGATCGAGCCCCCACATCTCGGCGTCGGTCGCTGCCACGACGCTGGCCGTGCGGGGTACGGTCCGGAGCAGGGCGATCTCGCCGAAGGAGGCACCGGGACCAAGGGTCCGCACCGCGACTCCGTTCTGGCTGATCTCGACCGAACCGGCCGCGATCACATAGAACAGGTCGCCCGGGTCCCCCTCCCGAAACACGATCGCATGGGCCGGAACCCTGACGCCGACCAGCCGCCGAGCCGCCGCTTCGAGCGAGGGTGCCGGGACCTGCGCGAAGAGCGGCAGGTGCCGAAGCAAGGCGATCTGGTCGGCGGGCAGCTCGAGGATCCCCTCGGCGCGGCTCACCCACGCCCAGGACACCAGCGCGATCGCCGGAAGGAATGCCGCCGTCGCGGCCAGAGCCGCTGTGAGCCCGACCGAGGCATACAGGATTGAAGCCCCCACCGAGCCAACCGCCAGACCCAGCATCGCCAATCCCTCGACGACCCCGAAGACCTCGGCCAGGAACTCGCGCGGGCCGGTCCGCTGGAGCAACGTTCGCCCGGCAACATCGAGGCAGGCCAGGCCGATCCCGCCGCCGGCCAGGAGCGTGAGGATCACCCCGACCGACGGGACGAGCGCGACGATGGCCAGCGCCGCGCCCGTGCCGGCGGCCCCCGCGAGGATCCAGGTTGCGAGCCGGCGGCGCCCGACAACCACGAGGGTCAGCGCTCCACCCAGGACGCCGCCCAGCCCGAGCGCGGCGGTGAGGAAGCCCGCGCCAGCCCCGTCGATTCCGAGCGCCTCCGTCGCCAGGAGGACGAGGATGACGTCGAGCGCACCGACGACGACGAAACGGGCGGCGAGGACAAGGGCGATGAGCAGCTGGCCCCTGTCGCGGGTGATGGTCCTGACCCCCTCGAGCAGAGACGGCCCGGCCATTTCAGCCGCTGACCCATGCCCAGCCGACATCGAGCCGACCACTTCGGCGTCGTGTACCGTCCGCCGCCTGATCCCGAGGTTCGCGATCAGGAGCGCAGACACGGCGGACACGATGCCCCCGGCGAGAAATACCAGCGCGGGCGATCCCACCGCCATGAGAATGCCCGCCCCGAGGGGTCCGACGAGGACGCCAAGACCCTCGAAGATCGCGTTGATGCCGTTCGCTGCCGCGAGCTGCTCGGGTGTTTCCGCGTACGCCGGGGTGATCGCCGCCTGGAGCGGCCGTGGCATCGTCATCGACGCCGACGCGACCATCGCACAGGCGTAGGTGAGGAACGCGGAAGCACCGGCCGTCATCGCGGCCGCGACCGCCAGCGAGGCGATGGCGATCAGCAGGTACCCGCCGAAGAGGACGCTGATCCTGGGATATCGATCCCCGAGGCTCGCCGCGATCGGGGCATAGGCTGCGGCCGGGATGAGCTGGGCGAGGGCAACGAACCCGACTGAGGCCGAGCCGGTCGCGTCGTGCGCGTAGACGAGGAGAGCGACCCACGTCCCGTACTCGGTGAGGTTGAAACCCAGGAACGCGCCCTCGATCTGGCGCAGGGAGCGGTTCGCAAGGATCGCGGTCACCGGGTCGGCCGCCGCGCGCAGGCGACCGGTCACGCGGAGCCGCACCATGTCAGGCATCTCTTCACGCCACGGCGCCCGTGGGCCGGCCGGCTAGCGGTTCGCCAGCCGGTGCGCGGCCAGCGTCCGGATCCGCTGCTCGACGCCGGGGACCGCACGCATCAGCTCGCCAAGCGCAGCCTGGGGAAAAGCGATGAGCCGTCCCGGTTCGGTGGCGATGACGGTGGCGGTCCGCCCATAGGTGAAGTCGCGGCCCCAATCGAGTGCGGCGATCTCCCCGAAGACTTCACCGGCACCGAGTGTCACGAGCTCGCGCTGCCCGGATTGGATCGACACTCGCCCGTCGAGGATGAGATGAAAGTCCCGGGAGAAGACCCACTGCTCGACCATCAGGTCGCCCGCCCGGAAGCGCTGCTCCCGTCCCGATGCGAGGAATCGCTCGGCATCCTCGAGCGGCGTCGCGGCGAACAGTGGCAGGTCGCGGAGGTGAGCCGCATCGAGATCGTTGCCGCGCAGCCAACGGGGGTCCATGCCCATCGCGCGGGCGGCCGTCGCCTCGCCTTCCACGACGTGTCCGGTCGCGTCTTGGATCGGCATGCTGGCCACATGCTCCAGTGCGAAGCGGACGTCGTCCGCCCCCGAACCATGATTGAGGACGCACATCCGGATCGCGTACCGCCCGTGGAGCACGGTGGAAGTCAGGAGCGCTTCCCCGCCCGCAGCGAGCTCCGCGACGAGCTGCGCGTTCAGGCGGTCGACGCGCGCCGCATCGTCCTCCGCGCCCGGGTCGTCGGCGAAACGTCGCCGGAAGGTGACGATCCCGAGTGAGGCCGGCGTCGCGAGCTCCAGCCGTGGATCGGCGCGGATCAGGCGTTCCGCGAGCTCCGCGAGGTCGAGTGAGCGGTCGACCACCGCTCGGTACGCGTCCACGCCAAACGTCTCGAGCCCGAGCCAGATCTTGATCGCCCGGCTTGCCCGGGTGAGCTGGAGGCCGCGGTCCGCGAAGTTCACGGTGTCGGCGGCGCCCGCACGGTCTCGGAGGTAATCCGGGACGATCGCGAAGGCCCGTTCGAGATGCCGGCCCTCTCGAACCATGAGGCAGCCCGCCTCGAACGGCATCTGGAGCCACTTGTGCGGATCGACGGTGATCGAGTCGGCCTGGGCAATCCCGGCCAGTGCGCGCGCGCCACGTTCTGCAAGGACGGCGAAACCACCATACGCCGCGTCGACATGGAGCCATGCGCCTCGGGCATGGGCAACCTCGGCGATCTCGACGAGCGGGTCGATCGCGGCGGTATTCGTCGAACCGGCGACGGCCGCGACGAGAAGCGGCTGCCTGCCGTTCCCGAGGTCCGTATCCATCGCGGTCGCAAGGTCCGCCGGCCGCAAACGGTCCGCCTCGTCGGCGGCAATGACGCGGACCTGATCCTGCCGGAAACCGAGCTGCCGAGCAGCCCGGGCGATCGACGAATGCGACTGGTCCGATACATAGAGAACGAGCCGCTCCGTCATCGGGCCGGCGAGGATCTCCCTGGCGCACGCGATGGCCGAGAGGTTGGCCGCAGAGCCTCCCGAGGTCAGCACACCCCCGGCGCCCTCCGGGTAGCCGAACCAGCCGCGGAACCACTCGAGCACGGTGAGCTCGAGCTGCGAAGGACCCGACGCCTCCCGCCACGCTCCGGCGTCGATGTTCGCAGCGCTCGCGATGAGGTCGCCGAGTGCCGAGGGCCACGTGCCCGAGCCCGGAACATAGCCGAACCAGCGAGGGTGGTCGAAGTGCCCCACGAAGGGCAGAACGTCGCGCTCGAGACGGTCGATCAGCTCCTCGAACGCCCGGGGTTCGCCGGGGGGCGGCTCGTCGATCCGGGCGGCCAGATCGGCGCGAGACGCAGTCGTGAGAACGCGCTCATCGCGGAGGGTCGCGATCCGTTCCACGAGCCTGTCCACGACCAGATAGCCCATGCGTCGCATCGTCTCGCGGTCAAGGGCGAGTGGATCGTCATCGGGCATCGAGGGCCGGTGCACTCCAGCCATCTGTCAGCCTCCCCCCGGTGGCTCGCGCGAAGCATCGGCACGGCGGCGGCGCCGCGAGTGCGAGGCACCATGATCGCAGACCCGCTGCCGAAGCGATCTCCGTGCCGGGGCCCCGGCCGCACCGCCCCGCGGGTTCTGCCCCTCAGCAGATCCGGGGCAGCTGCTCCCCGACCAGCATGTCCACGATCCGCTCGCTCCCGACGATCGTGCGGATGGTGACCATCGCCGGATGGTCTGCGACCACCGCGCCGATCACGGCAGCATCGGCTCCCTCCGGCACGGCCCGCATCGCGGCCAGGACCGGCTCGGCGAACGCGGCGGGCACGAGCGCCACGAGCTTGCCCTCGTTCGCCACGTGGAGCGGGTCGAGGCCCAGCATCTCGCAGGCGGCTCGTACCGGGCCGGGGATCGGGATGGCGGGCTCGTCGAGCACCATGCCGACGCCCGAGGTCGCCGCGATCTCGTTGAGCGCCGACGAGAGCCCTCCCCGGGTCGGGTCGCGGAGGACGTGGACGTCCGGGCAGGCGCCGACGATCGCGGCCACCAGGCCGTTGAGCGCCTGCGTGTCGGACGCGATCTCGACCTCGAACTCGAGCCCCTCGCGGACGCTCATGATCGCGACGCCGTGGAGGCCGATGGGGCCGGAGAGGATGATCGCGTCGCCGACGGCCGCGCGATCCGCCGCCGGAGCCACGCCGTCCGGGATCAGCCCGATGCCCGCCGTGTTCACGAACAGCCGGTCGGCGGCGCCCCGCCCCACGACCTTCGTGTCACCGGTCACGATCCGCGCGCCCGCCTTCACCGCCGCGCGGGCCGCGGACGCGGTGATCGCGCGGAGCTCCTCGAAGGGCAGGCCCTCCTCGATCACGTAGGCGAGCGAGATGGCGACCGGCTGGGCCCCCATCATCGCGAGGTCGTTGAGCGTGCCGTTGACCGCGAGCTCGCCGATGTCCCCGCCGGGGAACGCGAGCGGGCTCACGACGTAGGAATCGGTGGTGAACGCCAAGCGCGCGCCGGCAACCTCGACGACGGCGGCATCGTTGAGCGGGCCGCCCGGCGCGGCCGCCGCAAGCGCAGGCCCGATGACGTCACGCATGAGCGCGGCGGACAGCTGGCCGCCCGAGCCGTGGCCCAGGATGACGCGCTGGACCTCGGGGATCGGCGCCGGGCAGGCAAGGCCGTTCGCGTCGAAGAACACGGCATCCGCGGCCGGCGTCCCGGCGGACGCGGCACCCGACGGGAGGTCACGGACGCCGCTCACCGGGCCGCCTCGGTCCTGTCGAGCTCGCGCGCGGGCGCGATCGGTGCGACCTGCAGCAGCGGCATCGCCGGGGTGAGGGTCCGCACTCCTCCCAGCCCGCGGCCCGCGGAGAAGAACGCGGCGCAGGTCCCCTCGGAGCTCACCATCGGCGCGCCGAGAGGCTTCTGCGGGTTGCACAGCGTGCCGTACGCCGTGCAGTCGAGCGGCGTCTTCTCGCCGGTCAGGATCGCACCCGCGATGCAGGCGGGGTGCTCCTGGGTGTGGATGTCGCCGACCGAGAACCGGCTCTCCGCGTCGAAACGGGCGTACTTCTCGCGCAGCCGGTAGCCGGAGGCCGGGATCTCCCCGATCCCCCGCCACTTCCGCATGCTGATCTCGAAGACCTCGAAGATCTGCTCCTGGGCGAGCGGGACGCCGTCGCGCTTGACCGCGCGGGCGTACTGGTTCTCCACCTCGTGGCGGCCCTCCTCGAGCTGGCGGATCGCCATCAGGATGCCCTCGAGGAGGTCGAGCGGCTCGAAGCCGGTCACCACGATCGGCACGTGGTACTTCGCCGCGATCGGCTCGTACTCGGTCCAGCCCATGACGGCGCAGACGTGGCCCGCCGCCAGGAATGACTGGACCTGGTTAGCGGGCGATTCGAGGAGCGCGACCATCGCCGGCGGCACCAGCACGTGCGAGACGAGCACGCTGAAGTTGTCGATCCCGCGGCGCGCTGCCTCGGCGACGGCCGTGGCGTTCGCCGGCGCGGTGGTCTCGAAGCCGACCGCGAAGAAGACGACCTGCTTGTCCGGGTTGGCGACCGCGACCTTGAGGGCGTCGAGCGGCGAGTAGACGATCCGGACGTCCGCGCCCCTGGCCTTGAGGGCCAGCAGGTCGGTCGTGGAGCCAGGCACGCGCAGCATGTCGCCATAGCTGGTGAAGATGACGTCCGGGCGTGCCGCGATCGCGAGCGCCTTGTCGATCTGCTCGAGCGGCGTGACGCAGACCGGGCAGCCTGGCCCGTGGATCATGCGGACGCCCGCGGGCAGCGCCTCGTCGATCCCCTGCTTGACGATCGTGTGGGTCTGGCCGCCGCACACCTCCATGAGCGTCCACGGCCGGGTCGTGATCCGGTGGATCTCGGCGATCAGCTTCCTGGCGAGGACCGGGTCGCGGTACTCGTCGAGGTACTTCATGCCGCGCCTCCGGGCGCTCCCGTCGCGGGGGTCGCGAAGACGCCGCTCACCGGCCCGTCGTCGTCGGAGACCACGGCCGGCGCGTCCATCCCGGGGCCCATCGTGGCGAGCTCGGTCTGGACCAGGTCGCCCATCTGGGCCAGGATCTCGAGCGTCTTGAGCGCCTCGTCCTCGTCGACCCGCGAGATCGCGAAGCCGACGTGGATGATCACGTAGTCGCCGAGCTGCACCTCGGGGATGTAGGCAAGGCAGGCGTCCTTGCGGACGCCGCCGAAGTCGACCTTGCCCATCGGCAGGCCTCCGTCGTCGCGGATCTCGACGACTCGACCGGGGATCCCGAGGCACATGGCTGCTATTTCCCTCCTGGTGCACGGCCGGCGGGGACGCCGGAGTCCGCGGCCGACCGGGCCGCCATGGTCGCGGCGGCGATGGCCGCCTGACCGTAGCTGATTCCGCCGTCGTTCACCGGGACGCGGCGGTTGATGAAGACATCGAAGCCATCGCGGGCCAGCCGCCGGAGCAGCGCATTGGCAAGGCGGCGGTTCTGGAAGACGCCGCCCGAGAGGCAGACAGTACGGATCCCGGTCGTCGCGGCTGCGTCCGCGCAGAGCTCCCGGGTCAGCTCCGCGATCGTCTCGTGGAACGCGGCGGCGAGCGGGCCGACGGCGCGGCCGGCCGCCCGGCCGGCGAGCAGCGCGGCAAGCGTCGGACGCGGGTCGTAGACGAGCAGGTCCCCCACCCGCTCGAGCGAGTACGGCAGCGGCGCGGCCGTGCGATCGCCCGCTGCGATCTCGAGGTCGATCGCGGCCTGGGCCTCGTACTCCGCGACGTCGCGCAGGCCGAGGAGGCTCGCTGCGGCGTCGAATAGCCGGCCGGCCGACGAGGCGACCGGCGCGTTGAGGCCGCGCGCCACCTGCGTGCGGACGACCGCCACCTCCCGCGGGTCGAGGCGCCCGAGGAAGGCCGCCACTAGGTCGCCGTCGAGGCTCCCTGGGCCGGGGACAGCGCCGTCCGCCGCGCCGAGCGACTCCGCACCGAGCAGGTAGCCGAGCGCCATCCGGTAGGGTCGCTTCACGGCGAGCGCTCCGCCGGGCAGCGGGGCCCGGCCGAAGCGGGCCACCCTGCGGTACCCGACGAGGTCGGCGACGAAGAGCTCGCCGCCCCACAGCGTGCCGTCGTCTCCCATCCCCAGCCCGTCGTAGGCGACCCCCAGGAACGGCGTCGTGATGCCGTGCTCGGCCGCGCACGAGGCAACGTGCGCGTGGTGGTGCTGCACGGCGATCCGGCGATCTGCCGGGAACCGGGAGACGGCGTACTTCGTGGAGAGGTACTCCGGGTGGCGATCGTGCGCCACGACCTCCGGCTCCAGCGCGAGGAGCCGGGAGAGGTGCGCCAGCCCGTCCGTGAAGGCGCGGTGCGTGGCAAGGTCCTCGAGGTCGCCGTTGTGAGGCGCCACGTGCGCCCGCCCGCCCCGCGCGAGCGTGAAGGTGTGCTTCAGCTCCGCCCCCACCGCGAGGATCGGGCGCAAGGCCGCGACCGGGAGGGGGAGCGCCTCGGGGGCGTGGCCGCGCGCACGCCGGACCAGCGATTCGCGCCCGGCCACCACCCGGGTCACGGAGTCGTCGTAGCGGGCCCGGATCTCCCGATCGTGCGTCAGGAATGCATCCGCGAGGCCGGCGAGCCGTGTGGCCGCGTCCGCGTCGTCGGTGGCCAGCGGCTCGTCGGTCAGGTTGCCCGAGGTGAGCACGAGCGGCCGACCGACCGCCGCGAGCAGCAGGTGATGGAGCGGCGTGTACGGCAGGAAGATCCCGAGGCGCCGATTCCCGGCGGCCACGGACGGCGCGAGCGCGGGCGTGCCGCGGCGCCGCGCGACGAGGAGCACGATCGGCCGCGCCGGCCCCCCCAGGAGCGCTGCCTCCGTCGACGTCACGTGGCAGAGCGCCCGGGCGGCGGCGAGGTCGCGGACCATGATCGCGAAGGGCTTCGCCCAGCGACGCTTCCGGTCGCGCAGCCGGCCGACGGCCGACGCGTCCGTCGCGTCGCACGCGAGGTGGTAGCCGCCGAGGCCCTTGACGGCGACGACCATTCCGGCTTGCAGGTCCGCGACCGCGG
>JADGQH010000107.1 GCA_017881985.1 Chloroflexota bacterium
ATGCCGATCGCCTTGATCCCGAGCTGGACGATCGGCGTGGCGAAGAACGACCCGATCGCGTCACCGATTCCCGAGAGGAAGTCGAGGTTCATGCAGCCTCTTCATCCACGTGGCGGCTCATGGCCCGGCGCGGGCCTGAATCCGCCGCCCAACTTCGGCGCAGTGTACCAGCCGTCCCGCGCGGCGCCGCCGCCCAACCGCGGTAGACGGGACTCGGGAGGGACGGCGCCGGGCGAGGCTGGGACGCCCTGCGGCCGCACGGGCGCGCTACCGGGCCGGCTCCTCGCCGCGAAGCACGAGCGTCCCGCCGGCCGCGAGGAGCAGGGCGCCGACCGCGAGCGCCCAGATCCCGATCCCGGTCCCGAGCGGCGCGATCAGGTACGTCCAGCCGAGCCCCGCGTAGACCCCGCCGAGGAGGAGCGGCAGCACGCCGAGCGACGCGAAGCGCGGCACGCGATTCGGCAGCACGGCGAGGACCAGGCTTACCCAGGCGAGGAGGAACGGGAGGACATTGCCCACGGCGGCGAGGCCCCACGTCGCGAAGTAGCCGCTCCCGAACGCCCCGCCGATAACCACGCCGCCGTCGGGAATCCAGGGCAGCACGAACGCCAGCACCGCCAGACCGGCCCCGCCTGCCACGAGCGGCGGACCGATTCCGGGCGCGATCGCGAACGGCAGCTCGAGCACGGGAACGCGAGCCGGAGATCCGGCCGCCGGCTCGATGGGCGAGATCGGCGCGGATCCCCGGGGAGGCGATCCCGACGCGGAGGCCGGCGCCGGTTGCGCGTCCGGCACCGGTTGCGCGGCCGGCGCGACCGCGATCGGTTGCGTGACGGCGATCGGTTGCGTGACGGCGATCGGGACGCTCCGCGCCACGACCGATGGCGCGAGGTAGGCGCCGGGGATCGGGGGCATCGGCGGGCGAGGCAGCTCGATGGCTTCGGCCGCCGCGAACGTCGCCGGCGGCGGTTCGTCCCGTTCGGCGGCGGGCGGAGCCTCGGGCGGCTGAGCCTCGACTATGGCGACCTGTGGCGCGGCAAGGGGCGGCGCATCGTGCGCCGAAGCCGTTGGCGGAGGAGCCGTCTCCACTGGGGTCGCGGGCGGCGCGGCGAGCGTCGGAGCCGCGGCATCCCCGCCTGGCGGCGTGCCGCGCTCGGACGCCGGGCCCACGGCTACGTGCCGGTTGACCGACGCGAGGAGTGCGCCACATGCCCCGCACGAGAGGCGCCCGATCGGCACCTCGGCACCGCATTCCGGACATGCCCGCGACTCGATCATCGGACGAGGCTCCCACCTTGTGCGTGCGCCCCGAGTGTCGCACGGGCGTCCAGTCCCGACACGGTCAAACCGGCACGCTCGGCCGGCGCCCGGCACGCTCAGCCGGCCTCCGGCACGTTCAGCCGGAGCGGGTCAATCGCGCAAGCTCGGCGGTCCAGAGGGCAGATCGCCAGGCCGACGTGATCCCCGCGACGCCGAGGCAGGCGGCCCAGGCCGCAACCAGGATCAGTGTGGCGATGATGACGCCCACGCCATCGGTGGCGTCCACGAGCGCCACCCGGGCACGATCCCAGGCAACACCGACCACCACCACGGCCGGCACGAGGAACGGGAGCGTCCCGCCGATCGCCAGCACGAGCGTCAGGAGGATCGATGCCGGTGCCCGCGCGACGTCACCCACTGCGGCCCCCAGCGCGCCCGCGACCGACGACCCGCCGAGCGCGATCCGTCGCGCGGCAAGCCCGCCGATGACCTCGGCAAAAAGCCACGCCACGACCACGACGAGAGCCGAGATCGGGGCCCCGGCGATCACGCGGAATGGAAGCGGAAGGGCCAGGTCGGTCGGCAGGAGGAGCTCGCGGTAGGCCACCTGGACCCAGCCCGGGACCGCGGCTGCGAGCGCGAGCGCCACCGGCACGAGGAGCACGAGCCGGGCTACCGCGACCCTTCGCACGGCGCCGCGTGGTGGCGGGTTCCCGCCGCCGTCCCGCGGCGGCGAGACGGCGGCGACCCACCGGGAGGGGAACGCGATTCGCTGGTCGGTCGTGGTGCCGGGGGCCGGCATGACCGTGGCGCGGTGGAGGGCGACCTCCGCCGCGGCCGCGACGAGCGTCCCGGCAACAATCGACGCCAGCGCGATCCCGAGCCACGCGGCGATCAGGGCGACGAGCCGCGGCGTGGGGCCGGCGGCGGTCACGGATGTCGGTCCGACCGTGTTCGAGAGGCCCACGAACGACGGCAGCACCAGCATCGGGATCACCAGCGCGACCAGCCCGCCGCGGGCCAGGAATGCGAGAAGGGCGAAGGCCCACAGCCGCGGCCGACCTGCCGCGAGGCGCGTTGCCGCGACCATCGCGCGCGGCCAGGGTGCCCCGCGCGGCGCGGCGAGGCGCGGGCCGATCTGCCCGCCGTCGAGCTCTTCGAGCACGCCGACCGGCGGCGCGGTCATCGGCGCGACGCGCTGCCCGTCAGGGCGCGGGGGTCGGGCTCGGGACCACGACGACCCCGAGCTGGCGGAGCGTCGCCTGGACCTTTGCGATCTCGACGCCGTAGGTCGCGAAGTCGCCGGCCCGCAGCGCCGCCTGGGCGAGCTCGAAGTGCGTGTTCGCATACGCGACGAGCGCCTTGACGTCGTCCGGTCGCGGCGTGACCTCGGGGCCGCCGCTCGGGACCGGGGTGGCGGATGCGCCCGGCGTGGGACTCACGCCCGGCGACGGCGACGGTCCACCCGGCGTCGGGCTGGGCGACGGCGTGGAGCCCGTGCCGGAGAGCAGCGCGCTGAGCGCCTCGCTCAGCGTGTCGCCCCACACGATCTTCGTCGGGCTGGCCACCACGATCTTGGTGAACTCGGGGATCGCCGAGCCGGTCGACTGGAGGTAGATCGGCTCGAGGTAGATGATCGAATCCTGGACCGGGACAACGATCAGGTTGCCGCGCACGACGGTGCTGCCGGCCTGGCTCCACAGCGTGAGCTGGGAGCTGATCGCGGGCTCCTGGTCGATGCGGGCCTCGATCTGGGCCGGGCCGAAGATCGACGTGTCGCGCGGGAAACGGAAGACCTTGACGGCCCCGTAGTTCGGCGCGTCATTCCGGGCCGCGACCCACGCGATCATGTTCGGCCGGGCCTTGGGGACCATCGGCTGGAGCAGCAGGAACTCGGGCTTCGGCTGGCCGGGCATCCGCATGTAGACGTAGTACGCCTCCAGCGGGAGCTGGCCCGTGGCGCTGTTCGCCTGGTTCTGGGGCACCGTCCAGAGATCGTCGCCCTGGTAGAACGAGGCCGGGTCCGTCACGTGGTAGCGGGCGAACGTCTGGGTCTGGACGTTGAAGAGCTCCTCCGGGACGCGGAGGTGCGCCTGGATGTCTGCGGGCATCGTGGCAAGCGGCTTGAAGAGCGTCGGGAAAACGCCCTGCCACGCCCGGATCAGGGGGTCGGCGGGATCCGCGACGTAGAACGTCATGGAGCCGTCGTAGGCGTCCATGACGACCTTGACGCTGTTGCGCATGTAGTTGAAGGACTGACCGGCCAGCCCGCTCGTCTGGCCCAGCGTGTCGCCGTCGAAGGTCTCGGCGTTCGGGAAGCGATTGGTGATGGTGTAGGCGTCCTGGACGTAGACGAGCCGGCCGGCGCCCGTCACGACCAGGTAGGGATCCTTGTCGTAGGCCAGGAACGGCGCGATCAGCTGCAGCCGCTCGCCGAGGCTGCGGTTCATGAGCAGCTGCGAGTCGGCGGTGACCTGGTCCGAGATCAGCAGGTTCAGGTCACGGAAGCGGGCGGCGAACAGGAGCCGGGTCAGGATCGAGTCGAGCTTGATACCGGTCGTGGCCTTCCAGCGTGTCTGGGTCAGATCGGTTGGGGAAGCCTGGTCGCCAGTCCCGATCGGGTAGTCGAACTCGGGCTGGCGGCCGTCGACGACCACCCAGTCGTTGGGACGCTCCCCGAAGTAGATCCGGGGCTCCGAGACAACCGGCGCACCCGAGCTCGCCACGGGTGGCATGTCACGGATGATCAGCTGCGGCAGGCCCTGCGAGTCGACCTCGTTCACCGGCACCATCGCGATGCCGAAGCCGTGGGTGAAGACGATCCGCTGGTTGACCCAGCTACCGCCCTGCGGGTTGCGTTCGGGGGCCAACTCCCGGGCCGAGAGCATCACCTGGCGGTCCTGCCCGCCGATCACGTACCGGTCGGTGTCGACATCCACGAACTGGTAGTACTGGCGCACGGTCTGGATCTGGTCGAGCGTCGTCTGCAGCGGCCGGTAGTCCCACAGCCGTGCGTTCTGGAAGGTCGACGCGTCGGTGACCAGCGCGTCGGCGGTGAGCGGCACGGCTCCGCTGTACGTCTGGTCCTGCCACGGGCCGAGGTTGTACGCAAGCCGCGTCATCGCGATGTTGTTGGCGATGTAGGGCTGCTCCTGGGCGTACTGGTTGGGCTCGACCGTGAACCGCTGGATCGCCTCCGGGTAGATGGTGCCCAGGAGGAGCGAGAGGCCGAGCCAGATCGCGACCCCTGCTCCGAGCGGCGCCACCCAGCGCGTGAACGCTCCGGCAACGAGCAGGGCGGCGACGATCCCGGCCACGATCGTCAGCGCATCGAGGGCGAAGAACTGGGCAGCCTGGTCGGTGTAGCTGACACCAGTCGCCACGCCGCGCGTGCTGTAGACGAGCTCGAGCTTGTCCAGCTGGTAGCCGACCGCGACGGTGATCAGGTAGAGGCCCGCGAGCACGCCGAGGTGGACGCGGACCGGGGTCGTGAATCCGCTTCCGCCCAGCGCTGCCACCACGTAGCGGGCGAGCGCGAAGAGGAGGGCCGCCAGCAGGAGCCCGCCGGCCGTCGCCTGGAGGAGCCGCAGGAAGGGCAGGTCGAAGAAGTAGAAGCTGATGTCCCGGCCGAAGACCGGGTCCACCACCGGTGCGGCCCCGGCCGTCGCGAACGGGACCCGGTTGGCGAACAGCGCCACCGTCTCCCAGTTTCCCGACAGCGCGCCGGCCGTGCCCAGCGCGACGAGGACGGCGAGGATCAGGAGGACGATCACGCCGAGCGGCCGCAGGTCCGGGAGATCCGCCGTGGTCAGACTGGGCCCGACCGGCCGGACCCCTCCGGGGCGGCTGTCGTCGTCGCTGCCGAACGGTCCGCGCCGGGCCTGGCCGAACGGGTCGTATCGATTCCGGAACTGGCTCTCGCCGGTCGTGCGAGCCGACTGGCCCAGCCGGTCGATGAAGGCCCGGAATCGCTCGCCAGCGCCGGAGCCCGGCGGGGGCGCGAGACGCCCGGCCAGCCAGATGTTGACGAGGAGGAAGAGGAGCGCGACCACGAGCCCGAGCACGAAGAGGCCAGCCTGCGATCCGATGCGCGTCCAGAAAACCGGGTCAAAGCCGACGCTCTTGAACCAGGTGGCGTCGGTGACCAGCTCCAGGCCGATCCCCACCAGGAAGATGGCGCTGAGCAGGATCAGCGCGACGATGCCGAGCACCACCTGGGGGCCGAGGTCCCGGAGGCGGCGGCGCCGGGAACCGCCATCGTTCGGGCCGCCAGGTCCGCGGCGTCGCGGGGGTGGGCCCGGAGGCGGCCCGCGATGGCTGCCGGGGAGCGGGCGTGGCCGCAGCGGGGCCGGTGGCTCGTCGTCCGTGTCGGACGTGGAACCGCGATCCGGCCGGTCGGCTGCGACCGGGTCCTCCTCGACCGCCGGCGGGCCGTCAACGGCATCCGTCGTGCCCGCGTCGTCCCCTGGATTTGCGTCGCCGGACGGGTCGCCGGGAGGAGGAACCCGCTCCCCCCGCGCGGCTGCACTGGCCTGGCGCTGGCGTTCGGCCAGCTCCTTCATGAAATCGTCGAAGAGGTCGCGCATCCGGCAGAGTGTACGCTTCCGCCCGGCCCGACCGGGAACCCCGGCCGACCGGGTTCGCTCAGGCCCGATGGAGCCCCTCGACCGCGCGTCGGAAAGCGGCCAGGGCCACGTCGGCGAGCGCATTCGGCGTCATTGCCGCGGCACGCGCCGGCTCCCAGCGGATCGCCGCCTGGACCACGAGCGGCGCCGACCACGGATGGTCGGGGTCGTCTGGCGGCACGGGCAGCCGGAGGCGGATCTGCTGGCGCCCGGCATCCTCGAGGACGAAGCCCGACAGCCCGCCCGAGAGGAGCGGCCCGAGCCGGGCGAGCGGCGGATCCGGAGTCGGCCCCGCGACCGGTGCCGCCGCCCGGCAGGCCACGATCCCGTCCGCGTCGGCAACCCAGAGGACCGCGAGCCACCAGCCCTCGATCTCCGTCGGGCGGTCCATGCCGGCCCGGCAGCGATGCTCGCCGAGCACGACCTCGTGCTCGCGAATGTACGAGGGTCCGGGCGGGGGCAGGCGGGTCATCGCGGGCAGGATAGCCCGGGCCGCGTGGTCGAATTGCCCGCGCGGCACCGAGGTGCCTAGGGCGTGGCGTCCTCGTCCCGACGCGTCGCGTCGGTGGCCCGCTCGCCGCCCGGCCCGGGTGCGGCCTCGGGCTGCGACTCGCCGTCCGGCTCCGGCGCGACACCGGGTTCGGGCGCGGGGCCCGGCTCCGGCGCGGCCGCGCCGTGCAGCTCGCCGTCCGGCTCCGGTGCAGTGTCGTGCACGACGGGCATCGGGACACCCCGTTCGGCGGCCAGGGCCTCCACCCTCGCCGTGAGGTCGGCGAGCTCCGCGTCGAGGCGGATGCGCAGCATCTCGCGCCGCACCTCGGGGTCGGGCATGGCGAGCGCTGGCAGCTCGGCCTGCGAGGGTGGCGGGATCGCGTCGTCGCCGCCGACGAAGAGCGCACCAAACGACCGGCGGACCTTGCGCGGCGCCGACGCGCGCGACGCATGCACGCCATCGATCGCCGTCACGCCCGGGATCTCCACCTCCGCATCGCCGTGCAGGGTTGCGCCGCACGCGCTACACGTCTCGGCATCCGGGCCCTCGACCGGCGCCGAGCACCACGGGCACCGCGCGACGGGGTCGGCGGGCGGCGGGAGCGGGATCTCCTGCGGCGGGACGGCAATCTCGGGTGGTTCGTGCTCAGCCATGCTGCCGCGATCCTACCGGACCGGGCGCTCTCGCGGTTGCCTCTCGGGACCAGATGCGGCGCCTCCGCGCACCGACGCGCGCTCCTCCCCCGGCCGCCGGGTCGTCGCCCTCCCTACTCCCACTCGATCGTGGCGGGCGGCTTGGAGCTGATGTCGTACACCACGCGGTTGACGCCGGGCACTTCGTTCACGATCCGGGAGCTGATCGTACCGAGCACCTCGTAGGGGAGCTTCGCCCAGTCGGCCGTCATGCCGTCCTCGGAGGTCACTGCGCGGATCGCGACGACGTTCGCGTACGTGCGATTGTCGCCCATCACGCCGACGCTCCGGACCGGGGTCAGGATCGCGAACGACTGCCAGAGGCTCCGGTAGAGGCCGGCCGCCTTGATCTCGTCGATGACGATCCAGTCCGCCTCGCGAAGCGTGTCGAGCCGCTCGGCGGTCACCTCGCCGATGATCCTGATCGCGAGGCCGGGACCCGGGAACGGCTGGCGGAAGACCATCGCCTCGGGCAGGCCGAGCTCCAGGCCCACCAGCCGCACTTCGTCCTTGAACAGGTACCGGAGCGGCTCGATGAGCGTGAAGCGGAGATCGTCCGGCAGGCCGCCAACATTGTGGTGGGTCTTGATCTTCTGGGCCGCCTTCGTCTCCGGCGTCGTGGACTCGATGACGTCCGGGTAGAGCGTCCCCTGGGTCAGGAAGTCGATCCGACCGAGCTTCGCGGCTTCCTCCTCGAAGACGCGGATGAACTCGTCGCCGATGATCCGTCGCTTCGACTCGGGATCGGTCACGCCCGAAAGGCGGGCCAGGAAGCGCGTCCGCGCGTCGACCATCACCAGGCGCATCCCGAGGCTCTGCTCGAACGTGACACGCAGGAGCTCCGACTCCTTCTTCCGCATCAGGCCGTGGTCCACGTAGATGCAGGTGAGCCGGTCCCCGACCGCGCGATGCACCAGGCTCGCCGCGACCGCGGAGTCGACCCCGCCGGAGAGCGCGCAGATCACGAGGCCGTCACCGCCCGTGTCGCGCGCCTGGGCGTCCACCCGGGAGCGGATCTCGTCGATGGTCGACTCGATGAAGTTGGCGGCGGTCCACGTGGGCCGGGCGCCGGCGATCTCCATCACGAAGTTGCGCAGCACCTCGCGGCCGCGCGGCGTGTGGCCCACCTCGGGGTGGAACTGGATTCCGTACAAACCGCGGAGGGGGTCCGCCATAGCGGCGAATTGCGTGGATGCCGTCTGCGCCGTGGCCCGGAAACCGGGCGGCGGCGCCACGATCGAGTCGCCGTGGCTCATCCAGACCGGCTGCTCGCGGCCCAGCCCGGCGAACAGCGGGCTGTCGTCGCTGAAGGTGATCGTCGCTGGGCCGTATTCCCGCTTCGCGACCGAGACGACATCGCCGCCGAGCTCGCGCGCCATCAGGTGCAGCCCATAGCAGATCCCGAGGACCGGGACGCCCGCGCTCCACACCGCGGGGTCAGGCCGCGGCGCATCGGTCTCGTAGACGCTCGACGGGCCGCCGGAAAGGATGATCGCGCGCGGATGCCGCTTCGCGATCTCCGGCCACGGCGTATCGAAGGGCAGCAGCTCCGAGTAGACGTGGAGCTCCCGTACGCGGCGCGCGATCAGCTGCGCGTACTGGCTCCCGAAATCCAGCACCACGACCGTGTCCGGCTCGCCGCGGCTGCCCTCGCCCCGGGGGACGGCACCGCCGGGACGGTCGAGCGCGGGGCGCTCCGGCGCCGGCGCGTTGAGGGCGGTCTCGAGGTACGCCTCCACCTCCGCGTCGTCGGGGGCGAGGACGCGATGGCCGGCGTTGGCCAGCTCACCGTGGACGGTCTTTCCGCGCTCCCGCCGGGGTGCCTCGTGGTCATCCGGGCGCGGTTCGACGGCGTTTGGGCTCGGGGCGGACACGTCAGGCCGGAGGGCGGCTTCGCGGGCCGGCCCGGCGTCGTCGGGCGCCGCGTCCGAGAGGGCCGCGCCGTCGTCCTCTGCGCGGGACCGATCCGACTGCTGCCCAGCCGCGCCCAGCGCGTGCTCCCCGGCCTTAACCTGGTGTTCCGTCGCGTCTCCCAACCGACGACTCCTCCCTCGCTCGGCTCCCGTCGCGAGCGGGCCCGTCGTCCGAAGTGTACGGGCGGCGTCAGTCCGGCGAAGCGGGCCGCAGCCGGAACGCGGGGCCGGCGCCCAAGCGTTCCGCCGGCGTTCCGTACTTGAGGATCAGCTCCGTGATCGCCCGCGCCTTGGCCGCGCCATCGAGCTCCTCGGCGATGTACGCGCCCTCGAGCGCGCCGATCCTGGCGACGCAGCGCGGCTCGGCAAGCAGGTTTGCAGCCCAGTGCGCGCCGGGATCGCCGGCGGCCACCAGGAGCGAGCCATCCGGCTCGTCGACGAACCCGACGGCCGTCACGACGGTCCGGCCCGACACCCGGCCACGCGTCTCGATCGCGACGGCCTTCTCCCAGCCGACGAGCTGCTCGCCGTAGGGATCCGTGGGCACGGGAGCGGGACGTCCTGCCAGCCGGCCCGCTGCCGGTCTACCTGCCGCGGAGCTGCCAGGACTTGCCCTCGGTGACGACCGATGGCGCGTAGACGATCTCGACTCCCTGCATCTCGCGAAGCGTCCGGGCGCCGAGCGCCGCCATCGACTGCCGGAGCGCGCCCATCAGGTTCTGGGTGCCGTCCGTGACGTGCGACGGGCCGAACAGGATCTGCTCCATCGAGCCGACCGTCCCGACCGTGATCCGGGTGCCGCGCGGCAGCACCGGCGACGGGGCGGCCATCCCCCAGTTCGTGCCGCGGCCGGGCGCCTCGTCGGCCCGGGCGAGCGGCGAGCCGAGCATGACGGCGTCGGCGCCGGCAGCGATCGCCTTCGCGATGTCGCCGCCCTTCTTCATCCCGCCGTCGGCGACGACCGGGATCCAGCGGCCCGTCTCGGCGAA
>JADGQH010000012.1 GCA_017881985.1 Chloroflexota bacterium
GCGGTCGCGCACGGCGTCAAGGAATGGGCGCTCTTCCACGGGGCAACCCACTACACACACTGGTTCGTGCCGATGACCGGCTCCACGGCCGAGAAGCACGACTCGTTCCTCAACCCGACCGGCGACGGCCGGACGGTTGCCGAGTTCTCGGGCAGGAACCTCCTCCAGGGCGAGCCCGATGCGAGCTCGTTCCCGTCCGGCGGCATCCGGTCCACCTTCGAGGCCCGCGGCTACACCGCCTGGGATCTCACCAGCCCGATCTTCCTGCAGGTCGAGCCGAACGGCGTGACGCTGACCATCCCGACGGCGTTCGTCTCGTACACCGGCGAGGCGCTGGACCACAAGATCCCGATGCTGCGCTCGCAGGAGGCGCTGGGCACGCAGGCCCTGCGCGTGCTGCGCTGGTTCGACAACACGAGCGCGAGCCGCGTGTTCACCAACATCGGGCCGGAGCAGGAGTACTTCCTGGTCGACCGACGCCTCGCGGAGCAGCGCCCCGACCTCGTCCTGACCGGTCGCACGCTCTTCGGCGCCCCGTCGCCCAAGGGCCAGGAGCTGGAGGACCAGTACTTCGGCACCATCCGCGAGCGGATGCTGGCGTTCATGATGGATCTCGATCGCGAGCTCTGGCGGATGGGCATCCCGTCCAAGACGCGCCACAACGAGGTGGCGCCCGCCCAGTTCGAGATGGCCCCGGTCTACGAGCCGACGTCTGTCGGATCCGACCACAACATGGTCGTCCTGAGCATGATGCGGCGCCTCGCGCGCCAGCACGACCTCATGTTCCTGGCCCACGAGAAGCCGTTCGCCGGGATCAATGGCTCGGGCAAGCACAACAACTGGTCGATGGCCACGGACGAAGGCGAGAACCTCCTCGATCCCGGCCACGATCCGCACGCGAACGCGCAGTTCCTGGCCTTCCTGGTCGCGGTCATCCGCGGGGTCAACGTCCACGCGGACCTCCTGCGCGCGAGCATCGCCGACGCCGGAAACGACCACCGCCTGGGCGCGAACGAGGCGCCCCCGGCCATCGTCTCGATCTTCCTCGGCTCCCAGCTCGAGGACGTGATCGAGCAGCTGGAGAAGGGCGCCGCGTCTGCCTCCAAGAAGGGCGGCGACCTGGAGCTCGGCGTCACGTCACTGCCGGTCCTGCCGAAGGACGCCACCGACCGCAACCGGACGTCGCCGTTCGCATTCACGGGCAACAAGTTCGAGTTCCGCGCGGTCGGCTCGTCGGCCCCGATCTATTGGCCCCAGACCGTCCTCAATACGGCGGTCGCCGACTCGCTGGCCATGCTTGCCGACGATCTCGAGAAGCTCGAGCACGGCGACTTCGAAGGGCTGACCTCGATCCTGTCCGGGATCGTCAGGAAGAACAAGCAGGTCCTGTTCGAGGGCAACAACTACGCCGACGAGTGGCACGCGGAGGCCGCGAAGCGCGGGCTGCCCAACAACAAGTCCACCGTCGACGCGCTCCCCGCCCTGACGACGCCGAAGGCCAAGGCGCTGTTCTCGAAGTTCGGCGTGCTCTCCGAGCGGGAGCTCGCCGCCCGCGTCGAGATCAACTGGGAGCGCTACGTCAAGGTCCAGAACATCGAAGCCAACTGCACGCTGGACATGGCAACCACGATGATCCTGCCCGCGGCCGCACGGTACCTCGGCGAGCTCGCGGGTCCGTCCGCGCGGTCGAAGGGCGTGGCTGCCGTCGCGGACAGGGTGGCAGCCCTCGCGGATGGGCTCGTGGACGCCATCCACGCGCTCGAGGCGGCACAGCATGCCGCTCACGGCGCCTCCTCGGTGCAGGCGGAGGCGAAGGCGTTCTGCGTCAAGGTCATCCCCGCCCAGAACGACGTGCGCGCCGTGGCCGACGAGCTCGAGACGCTCGTGTCCGACGACCTGTGGCCGCTTCCCAAGTATCGCGAGCTGCTGTTCCAGTACTGAGCCGACGGGCTCGGTCCGTGCGCACCCGTTTCCGGAGCCTCTCCGAGCCTCGGCCGGAGGGGCTCCGAACGTCTCGAGCGCGTGCGACGATCGCGCCGGGGGGAGCGGTCGCGCGACGTCCCGGTGAGGTGTCCGCTGCTATCCTCGGGGCCGCCCGAAGTCGGATCTTCGCAGGGGACGTGCGAACGACACACATGAGCGGAGGGCCCCGCATGCCCATTCCTGCTCGAGGAGGTTGAAGTGGCCGAGGCCGGCGCGCTCGCGATCATCAAGAAGGCCCAGGCGGACGGGATCCGGTTCATCCAGCTCCAGTTCACCGACGTCCTGGGCATCGTCAAGGCGGTCACGATCCCGATCCACCAGCTGGAGAGCTCGGTCAAGCACGGGACGTGGTTCGACGGGTCCTCGATCGAGGGATTCACCCGGATCGCCGAGTCGGACCAGTACCTGATGCCCGACATGAGCACCTTCGCCGAGATCCCCTGGCAGCCGGCGAGCGGTCCCCGGGGCACCGCCCGCATCATCTGTGACGTCTTCACGCCGCGCGGCGAGCCGTTCGTGGGCGACCCGCGCTTCGTCCTGCGCCGCCAGGTGGAGCGCGCCAGGAAGCTCGGCTTCATCGTCAACATGGGGCCGGAGCTGGAGTTCTTCCTCTTCAACCGCGACGCGAACGGCAAGGTCGCGCCGCTCCCGCACGACCTGGCGGGCTACTTCGACTTCTCGACCGACCTCGCGCAGGAGGTCCGCCAGGACATGGTGGATGCGCTCGAGGCGTTCGGGATCAAGGTGGAGGCCGCCCATCACGAGGTCGCCGCGGGCCAGCACGAGATCGACTTCGAGTACTCGGACGCGCTTCGCACGGCCGACAACGCGGTGACCTTCAAGTTCGCGCTCAAGGCGATCGCCCAGCAGCACGGCCTGTACGCCACGTTCATGCCCAAGCCCATCTTCGGGATCAACGGCTCCGGGATGCACACGCACCAGAGCCTCTACTCGATCGCCGACAAGCGGAACGCGTTCGCCGACCCGGCCAACAAGTACGGGCTCTCGGACCTGGCGCGCTCGTACATGGCGGGGATCCTGGCCCACGCCCGCTCGATGGTCGCGGTCCTTGCCCCCACCGTGAACTCGTACAAGCGCCTCGTCCCCGGGTACGAGGCGCCGACCTACATCACGTGGGGCCGCACGAACCGCTCGGCGCTCATCCGCGTCCCGATGATCTCGCCCGGCAAGTCGATCGAGGGCACCCGCGCCGAGGTCCGCTGCCCGGACCCGTCGTCCAACGCGTACCTGGCATTCGCCGTGATGATCGCGGCGGGTCTCGACGGCGTCGAGAACGGTCTCACGCTCTCCGACCCGGTCGAGGAATCGCTCTTCGAGATGGATGCCGCGCGCGTCACCGAGCGCGGGATCAAGGAGCTGCCGGGAACGCTGGGCGACGCGCTCGAGGAGCTCAAGTCCGACCCGGTCATCTGCGACGCGCTCGGGGAGCACGTGCTCGAGCACTACCTCGATGCCAAGCAGGCCGAATGGGACGAATACCGCGCCCAGGTCACCCAGTGGGAGCTGGACCGCTACCTCGAGGCCTTCTGAGCAACCGCTGGCGGATCGCGCCGATCAGTCGGCCTGATCGGTATCGGGCCCACTGATCGATTTCGACTCGCCGAGCACGACTTCGACGGCGAAACCCGGGTTCCGCCGTCGCGTTGTGCGTGAGCGTCCCCGATCCGATCAGCAGAGCTGATATTCATCAGGCGGGCTGATGGAACCTGGGTCTCGGTGCTGCGGTGGCGGCGGCCCGAACGCGGCAAAGTCGAGCCCGGCGCCACCCCGGCCGTCGGCCCCGGACATGCGAACGGCCGGCGCCCCAGGAGGGGCGCCGGCCGCATCATGCTCGAGCCGTGGCGATGTCGATGCGCTACCGCATCGTGAGGGCCATGACCGCCTTCTGGGCGTGGAGCCGGTTCTCGGCCTCGTCGTAGACCACCGAGTGGGGCCCGTCGATCACCGCGTCGGCCACCTCGACGCCGCGGTCGGCGGGAAGCGGATGCATGTAGATCGCGTCCTCGGCCGCGAGGCCGATTCGCCGCTCGTCGGTGATCCAGTCCGTGTACTTCTTGGCGATCTCCGCGCCCTCGGTCTCATCCTTGGCCGTGAGCATGGCACCCCAGCTCTTCGCGTAGACAACGTCCGCGCCCGCCATGCCGGCGTCGAAGTCGTCCATCAGCTCGAAGCTGCCGCCCGACCGCCGGGCGTTCTCCGCCGCCTGCGCGACGATGTCGGCCGGGAGCTTGAACTCCGGCGGGTGGACCAGCCGGACGTGCATCCCGTAGCGGGTCGTGAGGAGCGAGAGGTCAACGGGAACGCTGATCGGCTTCTGGTAGCTGGCCGCGTACGCCCAGCTGATCGCGATCGTGCGTCCGCGCGGATTGCCCTTCTTCTCGTGGATGGTCAGCAGGTCGGCGAGCGACTGGTGCGGGTGGAACAGGTCGCACTGCATGTTGAGGACGGGCACGCGGCTGGCCGCAGCCACGTCCCGGATGTACTGGTTCCCGACGCCCCAGTCGACGTTCCGGATGGCGATCCCGTCGTTGTAGCGGCCCAGGATCTCGCCGATCTCCTTCGGCGTGTCGCCGTGCGAGATCTGGGTGGTGCGACTCTCGATGAACTGGGCGTGGCCGCCCAGCTGGGCCATGCCCGCCTCGAACGAGGCGCGCGTCCGGGTGGAGGAGAAGAAGAAGAGCATTGCCAGGACGCGATCCCGGAGGAGCGGGTGCGGGATCCCGAGGGCCCGCTCGCGCTTCAGCTGGAGGGCGACCTCGAGGACGGTGTCGATCTCCTCCTTCGTCCATTCCTGGAGGCTGATCAGGTCGCGGCCGCGAAGGTCCGTCTGCATGGCCGCCTACTCCGCCGCGCCGAGGATGAGGCTGAGGAGCGACATCTTGAGCGCAACGCCGTTGAAGGCCTCTGCCCAGTAGCGCTGGTGGCGCGTCGCGTCGACGTCCGGCAGGAGCTCGTCCATGCGCGGCAGGGAGTGGAGGATGATCGAGCTGCGCTTGCCCTTGTCGCGCAGCAGCTCGCGCGTGATGCAGTACTCGGGCGGGGTCAGCCCGACCTTGTCGCCGCGCTCCACGCGCGATGACGTGTAGTCGGCCTGGACGACCGGCTCCATGTAGATCACGTCCGCCTCGCCGATGACGTCGCGGACGTCGCCGGCCTCGACGTAGTCGACGTTGAGCTCGTCGATCTCCGCCTTGAACTCCGGCAGCAGGCTCATGTCCGGCGGGCCGACGACGATCGCCTTGGCATCGAACTGGCTCAGCGCGTACAGGATCGAATGCATCGTCCGCATCCGCATGTCGCCGACCAGCAGGTAGGTCAGCCCGTCGAGCGTCCCCTTCTCGCGGAGAACCGTGTAGAGATCGGTCAGCACCTGGGTGGGATGCTCGCCCCAGCCGTCGCCGCAGTTGATGACCGGCACGGACGACCACTTCGCCGCCTCCGCCGGGGCGCCCTGCTGGAAGTGCCGGATCGCGATGACGTCGGCGTAGTACTCCAGCATGTGGAAGGTGTCCTTGATCGACTCCTGGTAGAAGTCGCCGGCCCGGGTCATCTTCGAGTCGGAGAAGCCCAGGACGTGGCCGCCGAGGCGATGCATGGCGGCTTCGTGGGAGAGCCGCGTCCGGGTGCTCGGCTGGTAGAACGCGGTCAGGAGCGTCTTGTGCTTGAGCAGGTCCGTGTTCCGGCGATCGCGCGCGAACGGGCGGAGGTCGTCGGCGACCTGGAAGACGCGGAAGTACTCGTCCCGGCTGAAGTCCTTCAGCGAGAGGATGTCGCGGCCGGCAAAGCTACGCATGATGTGCCCCTTTCTGTGGGTTTGACGGAGTCGCCGAAAGAACCACTCTTCCGACCCTTTTCTGGCTTCGAACACCTGTGCCGGCTCGCCTCACACGCGTGCCTCGACCGGCGCCGCCACGACAGGGTCAGCCGCTCGTCCGCGCTGCCCGGGACCCTCGGGAACCTGCGACGAGAGCTGGTTGACGCGACGGATGACGTGAAAACGGAAATGACCCGGGCTGAAGTAGCTGACCGAGTAGTCCACGACCCGCCCGGTCGCTGCGACGAGCCGCGCGGTGAACGTGAGCAGCGGATCGCCGACCCGCAGGCGCAGGCGCTGCGCCAGGCCGCTGTCCGCCGCCTCCGCGACCAGCTCCGTGTGTGAATGCTTCAGCGGGGGATCGCCGCGTCGAAGGAGGAGGTCCAGCACCGACCCGTCGAAGGAGTCCCCCAGCTCCCCGGCGTCCAGGATGTCGGTCGGGACCACGTCAATGAGGAAGGCGATCGGACGATCGCCCGACAGCATCACGCGTTCGACGGCGAGAACCGGGGTCCCCGCGGCAATCTTCAGGGCCTCGGCCTCGCCGGGGTCGGCGGCGCGCTCACGGATCTCGCACTCGCCCATGTGGATCTCCACCCCGGTCCGCTGAGCGAGGGTTTCGATGCTCTGGAGCTCCTCGAGCCCGGCCACCACGAGGGGATGGCGGGGGCTGACGAAGGTCCCGATCCCATGCCGACGGACGATGAAGCCGCCCTGCTCCAGCTGCGAGAGTGCCTCCCGAAGGGTCGCCCGGCTCACGCCGATTCGCTGGCTGAGCGCGGCTTCCGACGGCAGGAGGCCATCGTCGCCTGCCAGTGCCCCGGACTGGATCCCTTCCATGACCTCCTGGGCCGCCTGCCGGGCCAGGGTCAGGTTACGGCGAACCATGCACTCGCCTCGTCTCCGCGCTGTCGGCCGCAGGGTCGCGCGGCAGGGTCGCAGACCACGAATGGCGGCCGGATCCGGCGCACGATGCTGGTGCTGGTGAGAGCCGTCGCATCAGGATCTGCACCTCCCGGTGCCAGACGCTAGTCATCTGACATCTACCCTGTTCGCATTGTGCCACAGCCCACCGACGCTGCCCCCAGTGCCATTCGGCACGTTGCGCCCGATGGCGCCATGGCGCCCGTGCCGCCGCGACCCGATGGCGCCATGGCGCCTGCCCGGTGCCGGGCACGTGTTCACGCCGCATGACACCGCGTTCGTACGGGGGAGCGCGCGGTGGGGGACGCAGGGAGAGGAGCCGCGACCCGGAGGCGGTCTCGTCGCGTCCGAGGGAGTGGGGCGACCACGCGCGCCCTGGCCGGGGCTGGCCGGGGCGAGTCTGCCGCAGTCGAGACTGGCCGGCCAATCGATCGAGCAGGGCAGGGACCTGCCTGAGCCCGGAGGTCCGTCCTTGCCCGTCCGCCCCGTTCGGGCGACCGCCCGCCGGCGCCGACGACCGAGCACAACGGGCCGAATGGCACTGGGGAGCCGCTTGCCGCCCCATGCCACAATGCGGGCTCGGAGAGGATGTCAGATGACTAGCGTCTGGCGCCTGGGGTGAGAAATTCGGTGATGCGACGTCTCTCGCCAGCACCAATCTCGTGTCCCAGATTCGGCTGCCCGAGCCATCCCGACCCATCCGCGTCGGCGACCTGCGCCGTTCCCGATTCGCACAGTCGCCGCGAGGCCCCGTCTTTCCAGCGCCATCCCGGAAGCTGCGGACGAGGGAGCGAGCTCCTCTCCGGTCGCACCAGGGGTGCACATGAGCGACCGTGAAGCCGACCGGCTGATGGGCGTGACCGTCGCCGACCGCCGCGCGGACCTGGGTCGGTTCCTGCTGAGCTGGTTCGCGATCCCCTCGGCGCTCGTCGTCGCGCTGCTGCTCGGCGCCGTGATGATGCTGGTCCTCGGCGCAAACCCGGTCACCGGCTATGTCGCGCTCCTGAATGGGGCGTTCGGCGGAAGCTACGCGCTGAGCAGCACCGCGATCCAGGCGGTTCCCCTGCTCCTCGTCGGGGTCGGGATCTGCATCGCGTTCCGAGCCAACGTCTTCAACATCGGCGGCGAGGGCCAAATCGCGATGGGTGGATTGGCCGGGGCGGCGACCGCGCTCGCGCTCCCCGATCTGCCGAGCTTCGTCCTCATCCCGCTCGTGCTCCTGGCCGGGGCGGGGGGCGGCGCGATCTGGGGCGCGATACCGGGCATCTTCAAGGCGAAGTACAACGTCAACGAGATCCTGAGCACGATCATGCTCAACCTCGTCGCCGTCCAGGTCATGAACTTCCTGCTCGCCGGGCCGATGGTCGACCAGTCGCCGGATTCGGTCGGCGGTCTCATCCCCGAGACGAAGCTCCTGTCGCCGAACTCGCAGCTGCCCATCCTGGTCCCGGGCACCCAGCTGCACCTGGGCGTGCCGATCGCGGTGCTCGTGGCGGTCTGCGTGTACGTCCTGCTGTGGCGCACCAGCTTCGGGTTCCAGATCCGGAGCGTCGGCCTCTCGCGGAGTGCGTCGGCGTATGCGGGCATGCCCGTGAAACGGACGATCACGATGGCGATGACCCTGAGCGGCGCGATGTGCGGGATCGCCGGCGCGATCCTGGTCTTCGGAAGCATCTCGCACCGGATGGTGACGGACGGGAGCCTGACCGGGTTCACGGGGTCCGCCGGCTTCAACGGCATCGTCGTCGCGCTCTTCGGCGGCCTCAACCCGCTCTGGACCATCTTCTCGGCGTTCTTCTTCGGTGGTCTCATCGTGGGAGGCTCGGCGCTCCAGGTCGCCACCGGCGTGCCCTCCGACCTCGTCACCGCCCTCAGCGGGATCGTCGTCGTCCTTGTCGTCTCGCTCGAGTACCTGCGCCGGCGCGCGCGCGCCCGGACGATCACGCTCGCGGGCCCTCGAGCCGCCCGCCCGCCGCGACCGCCCCACACCAACGCACCTTCGACCGCGGACGCACGGGGCGACGAATGAACCAGTTCTTCACGGTCGACGTCCTGACGGTCACCATCGCGTCCGGGATCGCGCTCGCGACGCCATTCCTGCTTGCCGCGCTCGGCGAGACCATCGGCCAGCGAAGCGGGGTCATCAACCTCGGCGTCGACGGGATCATGCTCCTGGCCGCCTTCGCCACGTATTACACGGCGCTGAAGACCGGCAACCTCCTCCTCGCCGTCCTGGCGGGCGCGGCCACGGGCACGGTGATGGGCGTGGTCACGGCCCTCGTGAGCGTGACGCTCAAGGCGGAGCAGGGCATCAGCGGCATCGGGGTCTACCTCTTCGGCCTCGGCTTCAGCGCGCTGCTCTTCCAGAAGCTCGTCGGCACGCCGCTGCCGATTGCCACGCTCCCACCGGTCGGAATCCCACTCCTCGAGGGAATCCCCGTGATCGGCGGCATGTTCTTCCGCCAGAGCCTTCTCGTCTACCTGGCCTTCCTGCTGGTCCCCGTCGTCTCCTTCGTCCTCAACCGCACGACCTACGGGCTGAAGATCCGGGCGGTGGGGGAGAACCCGGCCGCTGCGGACAGCCTTGGCGTCAGCGTCGCCCGGATTCGCTGGTCCACGCTGATCATCGGGTCCACCTTCTCGGGGCTCGCCGGCGCGAGCCTCCTCATGTACGGCGGAATCTTCCAGGTGAACCTGACCCAGGCCGAGGGGTTCATTGCCGTTGCGCTCGTCTACTTCGGCGCGTGGCGACCGGTGGGGGTCATGGGCGGGGCGCTGCTGTACGGGCTCGTCGGGGTGGTCATCCTCACGTGGAAGTCGCTCGGGATCATCCCCCTCAACGCATCCGACCTCGCTGCGACCGCGCCGGCGGTCATCACGGTCCTGGCGCTCCTCTTCCTCGCCCGTCGGTTCCGGCAGCCGGCGGCTCTGGGCAGACCGTACGAGAGGGAGGGTTGACGCGAATCGAGTGCCCGTCCCCACCACGCAAGCGCTCGGAAGCGCGAACCCAACCCAGGATCCCCCAAAAGGAGTCCACGATGCACAGACACCCAGACCGCAAGCTCGCGCTCATCCTGCCCGCCGTGCTGGTGGCGCTGGTCGCCGCCTCCTGCGGTGGCAGCAGCACCCCCGCGCCCGCCTCGACCGCGCCGAGCCCGAGCGCAGCCGCAGCTCCCTCGACCGCGCCGAGCCCGAGCGCAGCCGCAGCTCCCTCGACCGCGCCAAGCCCGAGTCCCGCCGCGACGACGATCAAGGTGGCCCTCGTTGCGCCGAGCGCGGTCAATGACCTTGCCTTCACCCAGTCGATGGTCGAGGCGCTCAACTCGCTCAAGGGGAAGTACAACCTGGAGATCGCGGTCTCCGACAACCAGTTCGTGGTCGCAACCGCCGCGAACGTGATCCAGACCTACGCCACGCAGGGCTTCAACCTGATCATCGCCCACGGGTCCCAGTACGGATCGACGATCCAGCAGCTGGCGCCCAAGTTCCCCAACGTCTCCTTCGCCTGGGGTACCGCGGGATCCACCTACGATCTCCCGAACGTCTTTGCCTACCAGGTGAACTCGAACGAGGGCGGCTACGTCCAGGGCGCGATGGCGGCGATGCTCAGCAAGTCGAAGGTGCTGGGGGTCATCGGCCCGATCGCCGTCGGTGATGCCAAGCTCTACGTCGATGGGTTCTGTGCGGGCGCCAAGTCGGTGGCGTCCTCGATCAGCTGCATCCCCGTCTACACCGGTTCCTTCAGCGACGTCAGCCTGATGTCCGCGGCCGCGACGACCTTCGTGGCGAACAAGGCCGACGTGCTCACCGGCACGGCGCAGGCCGTCGTCGGGGCGATCGGTGTGGCCAAGACGAACAATCTTCCGTGGTTCGGAACGCAGTGGACGCAGGTGTCCCTTGCCCAGTCCAACGTCGTCTCGAGCCAGGTCTACGACTGGTCCCCGATCGTCGGGGAGATCCTCACCGACATCCAGGGCGGCAAGCTCGGCGGGACGACCTTCACGGCGACCCTCGCCAACGGTGGAGCGAAGATCGACTTCAATCCCGGGTTCAACCTGCCCGCCGAGGTGAAGGCAAAGGCCGACTCGCTGATCAAGGGGATCACCGACGGGTCCGTCAAGGTCCCCCAGTGATCCACGGGTAGAACGGGAACGATGACCGTGGCGGCGACCACCCCGGGGGACGCGACCGGCGTAGCCGGAGTCCCGATCCTGGAGATGCGCGGGATCACCAAGCGCTTTCCCGGGGTGGTCGCCAACGCTGCGGTCGACTTCGACGTTCGGGCCGGAGAGGTCCACACGCTCTTCGGCGAGAACGGCGCCGGCAAGAGCACGCTCATGCGCGTGCTCTACGGGCTCTACCGGCCGGACGAGGGCGAGATCAGGATCAACGGTCAAAGGGTCGCGATCGGCTCGCCCTCGAGCGCGATCCGGCACGGGATCGGCATGATCCACCAGCACTTCATGCTGGTGGACACGCTCACTGTCGCCGAGAACGTCGCGCTCGGCAGCCGGTCCACGCGCGGGCCGCTGACCGGCCTGGAGACGGTCTCCGCGCGCATCAACGAGCTCTCGGAGACGTACGGGCTCCGGGTCGACCCGCAGGCCCTCGTCTGGCAGCTCTCCGTCGGCGAGCGGCAGCGCGTGGAGATCATCAAGGCGCTCTATCGCGACGTGGAGCTGCTGGTGCTCGACGAGCCGACGGCCGTCCTGACGCCGCGGGAGGTGGAGGACCTCTTCGCCGTCCTGCGCCAGATGACCAAGGGCGGGCGCGGCCTCGTCTTCATCTCGCACAAGGTCCACGAGGTGCTGGACCTGTCGGACCGGATCACCGTGCTTCGCAACGGCCGCGTGATGGGCACGCTGCCGGCCGCCGAGGCGACCCGCGAGCGGCTCGTGGAGATGATGGTCGGGCACCACGTGGCTGCCGAGGAGCCTCCGCCGAAGGGCGTCGCCGGCGCGAGCCGGCTCGTCGTGACGGATCTCCGCGTCGAGAGCGACCGGGGAACCGAGGCCGTAAGCGGCGTCAGCTTCGAGGTCCGCTCTGGCGAGCTCGTGGGGATCGCCGGGGTCGCGGGCAACGGCCAACGGGAGCTCGCCGAGGCGATCGCGGGGCTTCGGCCCCCTTCGAGCGGCTCGATCGTGCTCAACGGTGCCGAGCTGGCGGGACACGGCCCTGCCGCGATCCGGTCGGCGGGACTCGGGTATGTGCCGGAGGAGCGCATGCGGGACGGCGTCGTCGCCGACTTCAGCGTCGGCGAGAACCTCCTGCTGGTGGACTACGGCAGCCGCGCGTTCTGTCGCTTCGGATTCCTGCGAACCCGGGCCATCCGCCGGCACTGCGACGAGCTGGTTGCCGCGTTCAACGTGAAGACGCCGAACCTGGAGACGCCGGTGCGGAGCCTGTCCGGCGGCAACATCCAGAAGCTGATCATGGCCCGGGAGCTCTCGGGCCAGCCCGACGTTCTGCTGGTCGCCCAGCCGACGCGGGGAATCGACGTGTCCGCGTCGCTGTACATCCACCAGCGCCTCGTCGCGCAACGCGACAGTGGCACCGCGACGGTGATCATCTCCGAGGATCTCGACGAGGTCATGACCATCTCGGACCGCATCCTCGTGATGTACGAGGGGACGATCATCGGCTCGGCGGACCCGCGGACGGCCACCCGCGAGGAGATCGGCATGATGATGGCCGGGGTGCGCCCGGATGCGCCGGCCCCCGCCGGCGAATCGGATCCTACCGCCGGACGCCGCTAAAGAGGACGCCGACCCGTTCGTGGTCGCCGACGTCTCCGCGGTCGCGGAGGGCGACCAGCCCGGCAAGCCCCGATGAGCCGGTCGGGTCGACATCGATGCCCGTTGTGCTCACGGCGAGCTCGTTGGCGTGCACGAGCACGTCCTCGCCCACCACGACGGGGCTCCCTCCTGTGCGCAGCATCCCCTCGACCACCGCGAGCCAGTCATAGGTCTCGTCGTCGAGGATCCCGTGCGCGACGCTCCGGGGCTCCTCCTCCCACGGCCACATGAAGGCGGACCGGTGTGTCGCGGCGTATGCGAGCGCCTCGCGGAGGTCTCCGGGCGTCGCGCCGACCGGCAGGCGCGCGGCGAGCCGGTCGAACGCCCGTCGCAGCGGCCAGGCACCCTCCGTCTGCACCGCGTTGAAGCGGGGCGCTCGCGGGAGTGCCCCCAAAGCGACCGCGTCGTCGATCGATTCGATGCATGCGCTCGCAAGCGCGCCGCCGCCCACCTGGACCACGAGCCGATCCAGTGCCGGCCCGTCCGCGAGGGCGGTTGCCATCTCGTACCCGAGCGTGAACCCGCCTTCGACCGCGAGCCCGTTCTCGTTTCCCTGGCAGGTGAACGGGAGGGCGCCCTCGGCGAGCGCCGCGCGGAGCCGGTGATAGGTTGGGTCTCCGGTGACGCCGGGCTCGCGCGGGCAGACGCTCACCCGCGCGTCGAGCTCCCGCAGCCGGGCCACCACGAGGGGATCGGCGTCGACCGGCACGAAGACGTCCAGCACGCGACGGCCCGCCGCCGCGACGACGGCCGCGGCCATGGCGGCGTTGCCGCAGCTCGCGATCGCGAGGTGGGGCCGGGCGGCCGGGTCGGCGCGGCCGAGTCGCTCCATCACCTCCAGGTAGACGAGCAGTCCGAAGAGGTGGCGGGCCTTGTGCGAGCCGGACACGTTGCCTGTCTCGTCCTTGACCCACACCCCGCCATCCGGCGCGAACCCGAGCTGGTCGCTGAGCGCGCCCGCGCGGAAGAACGGCGTGGGGACGAATCCCCGGCCGTCGACCTTCGCGACCTCGCCGTCCAGGCGGGCGACCAGCGCGCAGTACGCGTCGTCGTCGATCCCGCCCGCCCGCGCCACGTGCCAGGCGTGGAACAGGTGCCGGTAGCGAAGATAGGGATTCGTCGCGGCATCGCCGCCGCCGGCGCCCGGGAACTCGACGGCGCGGACGTCCAGCAGGCGGCGCAGGACGTGATCGGTGTCGTCGCCGGTGCCGGCGTTCGGGCAGCGGAACGGATAGGGATCGCCGGGCGCCGGCGAGGCGCCGCACCCGGCGCACACCAGGGCGCTGGCGAGGGCGCTCCCGGGGCCGCCGGCAATGGCGCCCGGTCGGATCGTCATCCTGCCTCCAGGGCTCCCGTCCGGGCGTTGAACTCGTCGATCATCCGGTCCCAGTCGGTCACGATGGTGGGAAGGTCCTTCCAGAACCCGGGGTTCTTGCGGATCCGGAACTCCTCGATCGACATCCCCTGCTGCTCGACCCAGGTGAAGTAGCCCAGGTTGAAGATCCGCTCGCGGTCCTCCCGCGAGAGCTCAAGCAGGTGGTCGGTCGTGGCGCCGAGCAGGTGCTCGCCGAAGACCTCACCGGCGGCCACCTCGTCGAAGTCGCCCGCGAAGTACTTGCCCAGGGCCAGGTCCCGCTCGCTGCCGTACATGGCCGCACCGTCGGTCGCCACGGTGACGATCACGTCGTCGGGCCCCATGTCGTAGTACTTCGCGGTCTTGATCGCGCCGAGGATGTTGGCGATGCTCGAGAGGCCCAGGGACGGAAGGGCGTCCATGCCTTCGCTCGGCACGCTCCGCCGACCGCCGAGGTAGGCGCGGCCGGTCTCCGTGTTGAAGAGGACGCCCAGGCGGTCGGTCGCCCGGTCGGAGACGGCGACCACGACGTCGGTCGCCATCACGTTGTGGATGAACGGGATGTGCTTGTCGCCGATCCCCTGGATGTTGTGCTCGCCGAACCCGTTGCGGAGCATCGTCGCGCATTCCAGCGCCTCGACCGCCACGGTGAGGGAGCCGGCATGCTCCTTGAGGAAGTCGCCCGCGGCGATGGTTCCGGCCGAACCGGTCGCCGAGACGAAAGCCCGCAGGCGAAGCTCCGGCTCCTCGTCGTGCATGGCGTCGAACACGTGGAGGAGCGCCGACCCGGTGGCAAGGTAGTGGGCGATGTAATTCCCGAACTCCGAGAACTGGTTGAAGATCACGTTCTCCGGGTCGGCGGCGAGCTCCTTGCAGCGGTCGTAGATCTCCTTGACGTTGCTCTCCGTGCCCGGCGTCCGGATGATGTCGGACGGATCGACGACCCAGTCCTCCAGCCAGGCGAAGCGCTCCCGGCTCATGCCCTCCGGCAGCACGGCCACGCCCCGGCAATCCATGATCCGCGAGATGGCGACCCCGCCCCGGCAGTAGTTGCCGGTCGACGGCCAGATCGCGCGGTGGCGCGTCGGGTCGAACTGCCCCGTGATGACGCGCGGCACCAGGCACCCGTACGCGGCCAGCACCTTGTGGGCGCGGATCATCGGGAACCGGTCGCCGAAGGCGACGACGATGCGCGCGTCCACGCCGGTGAGCGCCTTGGGGAGCACGACGTGGGCGGGCACGGGCGCGAGGCCGCGCCTGGTGTCGTCGTTGAACCAGTTGACCCGGAACAGGTTCAGGGGATGTGCGTCGTCGGGCCCGACCCCGGCGAGCGCCGCGCGGATCTTCGCCGGGATCCGGGAGGGGTCGGCGAGCTGCGCGAACGTGGGGAGCCCGATGCGAGCCTCGCGAAACCGCGCGACCGTGTTGTCGTAGACGTTCGCGTCCGTGACGTTCCGTTCGAGTTCGAGTGGCTGCATGGGGGTGCTCCTCCGCACGATCCGGCTGCTGGAAGTGGGGTTGGCGATGAGCGGGTCTGCGGTCAACCCGCCCCGCGTGACTCTGCCGCCTCGAGCGCCTCGCGCACGCGCCGCAGGCGCGACTCGCGCTCCCGCACGAACCGCTCGATCCCTGCGAGCAGGTACGGCGGCGTGAGGTGCGCCTCGTCCATGACCTCGTCGAGCGTGCCGCCGGTCCGCCAGCGGTCGTCCCAGTCCGAGCCCATCGAGTATTCGAGGGCCAGCGGCCCGTCGGCCCAGTCATGCATCAGGCGGGCGGCCCGGTTTGTGATCGACATCCCGTCGATCCGGTCAGCCGGGGTCACCGTTCGGGCCTGGTAGTCGGCCGGCTGCAGCCGGAACAGCTGCGGGCTGATGGCGGCCACGATCTTGACGTTGAGGCGCTCCCGGTCCAGGTCGGGCAGGAGCTTCACGAGGTTGGCGGTGCTCGTGGTGCCCTGCACGAAGACGGTGCCCATGGCGGGTTGCCCCGGCCGGAACTCGCGCAGGACGTACGCGCCGCGGGCCGCCTCGAAATGGGACGGGATGCCGAGCGCGTCGCGGTCGGGCAGCTCGATCGGCGGGCGCGTCAGGTGGAGCGCAACGATGGGGGCCGCCTGGGCCAGCGCGGCGCCCAGCACCACCGGGACCTCGTTGTACTCCCAGGGGTGCAGGTCGATCACGTGGCCCTCGGGGAAGAGCTGTGTCACGCCGGTCTCGAAGACCCCGAAATGGGTGCGCGAGTCCTCGGCGGTCTCCGGGCCGGAGTGGCCGGCCACCCAGAGCACCTTGCCCACCTTGAGCTGGGTGTCCTGGGCCAGCTGGCTGAACAGCCGCATGGGTCCGTACTTGAGATAGCTGAAGGAGCCATACGTCGAGCAGGCGCCCCAGAAGCCGTTGAAGGCGGCGAACGGGTCGTCGGCGAAGTTGACCGTGGCCAGGCCGACCATCATGCCGGCGTTGGTGAACTCGGTGATCTCGGTCGGCAGGAGCGCGCCCCGCGGGTTGGTGTCGCGCTCGTACCAGCCCCAGCCCTCGAGGTCGCCGAAGCCCTTGCCGAACCCGGCGAGGTTGGTCGATTCGGCGAGATCGGCGGATGCGGCGATGAAGAGGGGACGCCCGTACTCGGCCTTCGCGAACGAGTTGACCCAGGCGCCCCAGGCGCCCAGGGCGGCACGGTTGGGTGCCTTCTCGCCCGGCTGCTTCCAGATCTGCGGCGGATAGGCGCGGTAGTCGTAGAGGCGGCGGTCCTCGAAGAGGCCCTTCCCCATGCCCCCCAGGTTGAACGAGGGCACGCGCTCGGGTACCCGGCCCGCGAGCTCGAGGAGGCGGTCCGAGACGGACTCGACGACGTCGCGCCGGTTGCGCAGGACGGACGCCACGATGCCCAGGTTGGTCTCGGCCTGGCGGGCGAGCTCCCCCGCGTCCGAGGGCGCCGGCTGGTCCACGCCCTCGTACTCGACGCCGTACTTCGCCATGAACGCGTGGCGCACGGCCCAGAACTCGGGGGCGTTCATCGGGTGGGGCGTGCCATGGCTCTTGGCGTCGTACTTGCCGTAGCCGCGGCCCTTGCGGGTCTTGAACCAGGCCACCGACGGCCGCTTGTCGGGGTTCTCGCCGCGCGCGGCCTCGAGCACCGCGCGCGTCACGGGCGCCCATGCCATGCCGTCGGGCGTGCCGCTGACCCGCCAGTCGTACGCGGCGAACCAGGTCTCCGGTGTTCCCGGCACCACGGAGGAGGCGGGGAACTCGTCGATCCCGAAATCGTTCCAGTCGACGAGGAAGACGAGGTTCGAGAGCCCCAGGCCCCACGCCGCGTTGCGCGTCTCGTGGCTGGCGCCCGGCGTCAGGCCGCCTTCGCCTTCGATGGCAAAGACCCGCACGTCCTCGCAGCCGGCAAGCTTGAGGGCCAGCGCCTCGCCCGCGGCGGGCGGCATGCCGTGGCCGGACGGGCCCGTGTTGAACTTCAGGAAGAGGGTCTTGCCCTCCATCTCGGGGTGCCCCGGCAGGCCGCCGCGGTGGCGCAGGCGGGGCAGGTCCTCCCAGGTGAGCGCCCACCGGCCCTCGTCGGGGAAGTCGAACCTGGGGTCGCCGGTCCACTCGCGGCGCGCCCGGAGCGTCTCGTTGAGGATCGCCAGGGTGGCATAGACCAGCGGCACCGTATGCCCGGCCGAAAGGATGAACCGGTCCGCGAAGGGGAGCCAGGGCCGGCGGATGTCCCAGCGCATGGCGCCCGAAAGCAGCAGCGCCAGGAAGATATGCACCTTGGACCGGCTGCCGCCGGGATGGCCCGACTGTCGGTAGTTCAGGGTCAGGTCGATCATCTCGTCGACCAGGTCCGTCACGACCTCCCAGTCCGCGAATTGGCGCTCGGCCTCCGCGTACAGGTCGTCGACCCGGGTCAGCCCGCCAGTGTCGGTCACGGATGCCATCCCTCTGCCGCCTTCGTTGCTTCCGGTCGCTACGCCGACACCGCCAGCGTGCCGACGAACTGCCCGATCCGGTCGAGCGCCGTGCGGATGTTCGCCTGTGAGGTCGCGTAGCTGAGCCGGATGTGGTCCGTGGCCACGCCGCCGAAGGCCGTCCCCGCCAGCGTCGAGACCCCGGCCTCGTAGAGCAGCCGGGTGGACAGCTCGGTTCCGGTGAGGCCCGTGCCGGACACCTGGGGGAGCACGTAGAAGGCGCCCGAGGGTCGCAGGCAGCTGATGCCCGGAATCGCGTTGAGCCCATCGACGACCAGGTCCCGCCGGGCATGGAACTCGGCGACCATCTTGTCGACCTCGTCCTGCGGGCCGCGGAGCGCCTCGACCGCACCGTGCTGCGCAAACGAGCAGACGTTGCTGACCGAGTTGATGATCAGCCGCCCGAACGCGAAGGAAAGCCATTCGGGCACGATCGCGTAGCCCAGGCGCCAGCCCGTCATCGCGTAGGTCTTCGAGAACCCGTCGAGGACCACCGTTCGCTCGGCCATGCCCGGCAGGCTCGCGATCGAGACGTGCTCGCCCTCGTACAGGATGCGGCCGTAGATCTCGTCCGCAAGGACGATCAGGTCATTGGCCAGCGCGAGCTCGGCGATCGATTCGAGGTCCGCCCGCGTGAGCACGCCGCCGGACGGGTTCGCGGGGGAGTTCAGGACGATCATCCGGGTGCGCGGCGTGACGAGCGAGGCCAGCTCGTCGGGGTCGAGACGGAAGCCGTTCGCCTGGCGGATCGGGATCGGGATCGCCGAGCCGCCGATCCAGCTCACCAGGGATTCGTAGATCGGGTAGCCCGGATCGGGCACGATGACCTCGTCGCCGTCGTCGACGAGGGCCTCGATCGCATAGAGCATCACGCCCTTGCCGCCGACCGTCACGAAGACCTGGTCGGGCGAGACCGGGAACCCCTTGCGGGCGGTCGCGTCGTCGGCGATCGCGGCACGCAGCTCGGGGATTCCGGCAAAGGGCGCGTAGTGGGTCTTGCCCTCATCGAGCGCCCGCTTGGCCGCCGCCCGGATGTTGGCGGGCGTGTCGAAATCGGGCTCACCGACCTCGAGATGCACGACGTCGACGCCTGTGGCCTCGAGGGCGCGGGCACGGGCGGCCGCCTCGAACGCGGTCTCCGTCCCGATCCGGTCCATCCGACTCGCGAGTCGCATCTCTGACGCCTCCAGGGGGTTCAGGTTTGCCAGGACCGCGTGCGCGGCACGGCGCGGGTCCGCTCCCGGCTCAGACGCTAGTCGTCTGACATCCATGCGTTTGGACTGTGCCACAGGCCGGCGCACCGTCCGAAGTGCCATTCGGCCTGTTGTGGCCTGGCCGGCGCCGGGCCCCGGTTGTCATCCCGTTCGTCACCCTGCTCCGTCCGTCCGGGCCGCGATCCGTCGGGCAACACGGTGGGCTTCCGCGGCGAGCGCCGCCTCGTCGGCGGTTGCGAGGGTCCACTCGCGCACGACGAACCTGCCTTCCACCAGGAGGTGGCGCACGGGCTGCGGCCAGGCGAGGACGATCCCCGCGACGGGGTCCGCCTCGACCCCTGCCGTGGCCAGGCCGGTCACGTCGAAGAGTGCCACGTCCCCCCGCTTCCCGGGCTCGATCGAGCCCACGTCGTCGCGACCCAGGCACGCGGCGCCGCCGCGGGTGCCGAGCCGCAGGGCCTCGCGCGCCCCCATCGCGCCGGGCCCGCCGCGGCCGCGCGCAACGAGAAGGGCCTGGCGCACCTCCCCGAGCAGGTGGCCGCCGTCGTTGGACGCGGAGCCGTCAACGCCGAGGCCCACCTGCACCCCGGCATCGAGGAGCTCCCGGACCGGGGCGATGCCGGAGCCCAGCCGCATGTTCGAGGTCGGACAGTGCGCGATGCCGGTGCCCGTCGCACGCAGCCGGCCGATGTCCTCGCTCGACAGGTGCACCCCGTGGGCGAGCCACACGTCCTCCCCGAGGAAGCCGAGGCGGTCGAGGAGCTCGATCGGGCGGCACCCGAAACGTTCCTGGCAGAACGCGGCTTCGTCCGCGGTCTCGGCGACGTGGGTGTGCAGCCGGACCCCGAGCCGGCGGGCCAGCAGCGCTGAGTCCTTCATGAGCCGCTCGCTGGCCGAGAACGGCGAGCACGGCGCGATCGCCACGCGGAGCATGGATCCGGGTGCGGGGTCGTGGAACCGGCGGACCGCCCGCTCGGTCTCCGCAAGCGCGGAATCGGTGTCCTCGACCACGGCGTCCGGGGGGAGGCCGCCGCTCGACGCTCCCAGGTCCATCGAGCCGCGACAGGGATGGAAGCGCAGGCCGATCGTCCGCGCGGCCTCGATCTCGGCTGCGAGGAGGTCGCCCGCTCCCGTCGGGAAGATGTAGGGATGGTCGGTCGAGGTCGAGCAGCCCGAACGGGCCAGCTCGGCGAGCCCGGCCGCAGCGGCTACGCGGGCCCACTCGGCATCGAGGCCGGCCCACACCGGGTAGAGCTCGGTGAGCCAGCCGAACAGGCCAGCCTGCTGGGCGCGAACCCTGGTCAGGACCTGGTAGAGGTGGTGGTGGGCGTTGACCAGGCCGGGGATCGCCACGCACCCCCGGCCGTCGAGGACGTCGGCGCCGGCCGCGAGCGCTGCCGGCGGGCTGCCCGCTCCGACCCAGCGGATGATGCCGTCCTCGACCAAAATCGACCCCCCGGACAGCTCTGTCCCGGCGTCGTCCATCGTGACGACGACGTCACAGCCGGACACGAGGAGCCGGCTCATGCGCTCGCGCCCTCCATCGCCGTCAGCGGCCCGCTGGCCGGGACACGCGACCCGTGGCGTCGCCGCCATCCACAGGGTCGCGGCCTACTGGACGAACCTGGTCCCGGTCTCGCCGCGCAGCCCGCGCTCGATGTTCTCCGGGCTCGTGATGAGCGCTTCCTTGCCGCCCCCCTCGAGGTACCAGATGATCGCCTGGATCTTGGGCCCCATCGAGCCCGCCAGGAAGTGACCCTGCGCGTGGTATTCCTTCGCTTCGGCGAGCGTCAGCGTGTCCAGCAGCTGCTGGTCAGGCTTCCCGAAGTTCAGGGCCACCTTGTCGACCTGGGTCGTGATCACGAAGAGGTCGGCCTTCAGGTCCCTGGCGAGGGTGGAGGCGGCGTAGTCCTTGTCGATCACCGCTTCGATGCCGACGAGATCGCCAGCCTGCTCGATGACGGGGATTCCGCCCCCGCCCGATGCGACCACGGTGAACCCGGCGTGGATGAGGGCGACGATCGCGTCGAACTCGACGATCTTCACGGGGAGGGGCGACGGCACGACGCGCCGCCAGCCGCGCCCGGCGTCCTCCACGACGCTCCACCCGTCCTCCTCCTGGTGCGCCCGGGCCGTGGGCTGATCCATGAAGGAGCCGATCGGCTTGCTCGGATGCGTGAAGGCGGGGTCATCCTTGTCGACCAGCGTCTGGGTGATGATCGTCGCGGCGTGCTTGTCCATCCCGCGCAGGCGGAATTCGTTGCCCAGCGCGCGCTGGAACATGTACCCGATCGCGCCCTGCGTGTCCGCGCCGCAGTAGTCGAGCGGCACGGGATGGAGCTCCGCCCGCGACAGCTCGGAGCGGCGCAGGATGAACCCGACCTGCGGGCCATTCCCGTGCGTCAGGAGCACGTCCCAGCCCTGCTCGATCATGCCCACGACGTGCCTGCTCGACTCGACGGCGGCGGCGTACTGGTCCGAGATCTCCTGGTGGTGCGCGTCCTTGATCAGTGAGTTGCCGCCGACGGCAACGACCGCAATCTTGCTCATTGAGGTTCCTCGATTCAGTTGTGTCGCCGGTCGGGAGCATCTTTCCCAACCCCGATCGGGACCCGGGACGGCGCAGGAACGTGCCGAAGGGCACGGGCAGGTTCTTCGCGGCGCTCGCTAGATTCGGGACCGGGAGCAGCCCGCGGGCTGATGGTCTCTCGAGACGGTAATCGGGATCCGCTCGCATGACGAGGATAGATGTCGCGATGACGTCGCTGCCGTTCGCCCCGCCGTTCCGGCTGCGCGCGCGGATCCTGACCCCGCTTGCGACCGGCGCAACACGATACCTCGCCGACGGCGCGGTCGACGTCGATGCGCGCGGCCGGATCTCTCGCGTCGAGGCATGGCCAGAAGCAGGCGCCGGAGAAGGGGAGCCCGCGCCCGGCGCCGGCGTGCAGACCGTAAACCCCACGGCGGGCATCCCCGTCCACGACATCCGGCCGTGGCTCGTCATGCCGGGGCTTGTCGACCTCCACACGCACATCCCCCAGCTGCCGAACGCGGGGCTCGGTGCGGGGCTGGACCTGCTGACCTGGCTCGAGCGATACACGTTCCCGCTCGAAAGCCGCTTCGACGCCGCCGCGGCCGAGCGCCTCGGTCCGCTTGCGATGCGCGCGTTCACCGCCGCGGGCACGACGACCGTTGTCGCCTATGCGTCCGCCGACCCGGACGCCACCGAGGTGCTGCTCCGATCGGCGGAGACCCACGGCATCCGCGCCGTGATCGGGCTCGTCCTGATGGATCGGGCGGTCGGTGTCGAGCGCGGCACCGCGTCGAGCCCGGACGACGACGCCGGCATCCGGGCATCCGCCGCGCTCTCCGCTCGCTGGAATGGCCGGGACGATGGACGGCTGCACCACGCATTCACGCCACGGTTCGCGCCGAGCTGCTCGTCCGGGATGCTTCGGGAGTCCGCCCGCCTCGCCGCCGAGTCCGGGTCCCTCTGGCAGACCCATCTCTCGGAGGATCCGGGCGAGCTCGAGGCCGTTCGCGCGGCATTCCCGGAGGCGCGCGACTACCTGGACGTCTACGACCGGGCCGGCGCCCTCGGCCCCGGCGGACCACGTGCGCTCTTCGCGCACGCCATTCATCTCTCCGAGCCCGAGATCCGGCGGCTCGCCCAGAGCGGGGCCGGCGTGGCCCACTGCCCCGCGTCGAACCTCTTCCTGCCGAGCGGGATCATGCCCCTCGCCCGCTACCTGGAGGCGGGGATCCCGGTCGGGCTCGGCTCCGACGTCTCCGGCGGGCCGGACCCATCGATCTTCGAGGTGATGCGCGTCGGAGCGTATGCTCAGCACGCCCTCCAGGTGGTCGCCGGCGATCGAAGGCCGGCCCTCGATCCACTCGGGTGGCTGCGCATGGGGACGCTCGGCGGCGCCGTGGCGCTCGGCCTCGGCGATACGATCGGCTCGCTCGAGCCGGGCAAGGAAGCGGACATGATCGCGATCGATGCGTCGCTCACGGAGCCGATTCCCGGGGCAGCTGCCGCCGACGAGCCCG
>JADGQH010000013.1 GCA_017881985.1 Chloroflexota bacterium
TCGTGCCGCGCCGGGTGACGGGCGTTTCCTCCCGGCGGCGCGGCGCCAGGACGCCGGAACGCGGTCGCGCGCCGGCGTAGCCCGCCATCAGTCCGCCCCGAGGTAGGCGCTGCCGTAGGCCGGCAGCCCCAGCTCTCGAACGGCGACGTCCATCCCTGCAAACGATTCCTCGCCGAGCTCACGCACCTCGTCGAGCGACGACCACGTGCGGTCGCGACGCTCGCGGATCTCGTGCTCCCGGCGGCCGTACGACCTCCGCCGCTGGGTCTGGTGACGCTTGCTCATCGGTGCGAGCCCTCCTCCACCGTGACGCCGGGACGGCTCATGCGGCGAGCCGTTCCGCGGTCCGGAGCCGGGCGCTCCGGGCGCGGGGATTCGCGGCGACCTCCGCCTCCGAGGGCACCGCCGGCTGGTGGCCGACGGGGCGGAGACGGGGGGCCCGGCCGCAGACACAGACGGGGAAGCTGGGTGGACAGGTGCAGCCGCGGCGCTCGGCCGCGACGAAGCGCTTGACAAGGCGGTCCTCGAGCGAGTGGTAGGCCAGCACGACCAGCCGACCGCCCGGGCGGAGCAGCGTGACGGCCGCGTCGAGGGCCGCCTCGAGTGCCTCGAGCTCGCCGTTGACGGCGATCCGGAGCGCCTGGAAGACGCGGGTGGCGGGATGGATCCGCCCGGCCCGGCCGGGCCGTCGCGGGACCACCCGCTCGACGAGCGAGGCAAACGCCTCGGCGGTCGCGACCGGAGCCGCCTCGCGTGCCGCCACGACGGCGCGGGCGATCCGCCGCGCATGCGGCTCCTCGCCGTAGCGCCGGAACAGGTCGCCGAGCTCCGCCTCGTCGAGCTCGGCGAGGAGCGCCGCGGCCGGCCGCCCGGCGCCGGGGTCGAAGCGCATGTCGAGGCGGCCCTCGGCGCGGAAGCTGAACCCGCGATCGGCGTCGGCGAGCTGGAAGGAGCTCAGGCCGAGGTCAAGCAGGATTCCGTCGACCGCCCCGAACCCGGCCGCCGGCGCCACGATCGCGAGATCCCGGAAGTTCGCCTGCCGGAGGACGAGCCGATCGCCGAACCGGGCGAGCCGTTCCCCTGTCCGCGCGATCGCGGCGGGGTCGGCGTCGAGCCCGAGGACGCGACCATCCGGGCTGGCGGCTTCCAGGATCCGCTCGGTGTGCCCACCGCCGCCGACGGTTCCGTCGACATGAAGACTGCCGGGGCGCGGGGCGAGCATCGTGATGACCTCCTCCGCGAGCACCGGCAGGTGCCCAAGCTCCATGTCTACCTCACCGCCGACGAACGGATCCCGAGCGGATCCTGGAAGCGCATGTAGTGCGGCGCTAGATGCCCAGCCCAGCGAGATGCTGTGCGAGCGCATCCGGCGCCTCGAGCGCCTGCCGGTAGTCGTCCCACCGGCCCGGTGCCCAGATTTCCGCGTGGTCGAGCGATCCGACGACCGCCGCCTCGCCGTTCAGCCCGACCGCCTCGCGGAGGTAGGCCGGCAGCACGAAGCGACCCTGCGCGTCGAACTCGATCTCGACCGCGCTGGCGAAGACAAACCGGCTGAAGGCGCGTGCCCCTGGGTTCTCGACGGTCGGCAGCGCGGCGACCTTGCCGGCCAGGCGCTCCCATCCATCGCGGGGCCAGATCGCCAGGCAGAGGTCGAGCCAGCGCGAGACGAACGCGCCGCCCGCGAGCTGTGCCCGGAACTTCGAAGGCACGGCAAGCCGTCCCTTCGCGTCCACCGTGTGCCGGTACTCGCCGGTGAACAACCTGCCCGGGCCCCTCTCTCGGAGACCGGCGTCCGTGGGCCCATGCCCGTGAATTCGCCGGTACATCGCCCGGTGCCCCGGCGGCGGGCCAGGGGCCCCCCTCCGTCGCCGGGATTCACCACTTGTCCCCACTCTGTGGGACTTGGTGGGCATCATACACCCCGCCGGACCCGAGTCAACGCCGATTCCGCTTCGGCGGGCGCCGAAGGTGGCAGTACGAGTGGCCTCTTGCGGTCGCCTCCCGGCGAGGTGTAGGCTCCGCCGCCGAACCAGCTCATCGACGCACCCGAGGGCCTCACCCACACCATGACCGCGATGCCCCGCACCGCAGATCCCGGCTTTGCGCCACCGTCGGGGGGCGACCCCGCGATGCGCCCCCAGCAGCTGGCTGCCATGCGGATCCGCCGGTGCACCTTCCGTCGGCTGATCGCCGTGGACGGGGCGACCGGACGCGGGTACGACGTGGACTGTCTCTACCCGGACCGGACGCTTCCGCTCCCCCTGGGAGACCTGCACGCGGCCACGCCGATCTGCAACGCATGCACGGGGTCGCACATCTTCCGGGCCGACGAGGACTGACGCCGCTCCCGTCGGGCGGCGACTGACGCCGCTCCCGGGCTGACGATAGGGCGCCAGCGAGGCGGCCTATACGCCGGGTTCTGTGCCGGACCCGAGGGCCCGGCGACGGTCATCCATCTGAGGCCGCCGGTTGCCCGGCGGCTCGTGCGGCCGACCCGAGGGTCCACGGCGGCGCGCCGCTGCCCCGGCGAACCGGGACACGCCCTCCTACTTGGCCTTGCTCCGGGTAGAGCTTGCCGCGTTTCACCCCGTCGCCGGTTGCCCGGTGACGGACTCGTCTCTGTGGCGCTGGTCCTCGCCTCACGGCGGACGGGCGTTACCCGCTACCCTGCGCCTGGGAGCCCGGACGTTCCTCACGCCGGCAGTTCCCCGCCGGCGCGCGACCGTCCAGCCGCCTCGCTGGCCGACGCAGTCTACCCCGCGGCGCGGGAGCCGGGGCTCACAGGGCCGGACGTCCAAGCGTCACGGCCGTACCGCGAACACGGCCGCGGTCGTCACCGCATGTCGGACATCACGGCATGCCGGCTGTCACGGCACCTCGAGCTCCAGCCCGTCCCACGCGACCTCGACGCCGGCGGGCAGGCGTGCGGCGAGCGCAGCGTGGCCGAGCTCGTGGTCCAGGTGGGTGAGGTAGGCCCGCCTCGGTCGGAGCGCAGCGATGACCTCGAGCGCCTCGCCGACGGTCTGGTGCGTCGGGTGCGGCTGGTCCCGCAGGGCGGAGATCACGAGGACGTCGAGGTCGGCAAGGAGCGCCATCCCTTCCGGCTCGATCCGCTGCACGTCCGAGCAGTACGCGAACCCGCCGGTCCGATACCCGGTGATCGCCCGGTCGACGTGGATCACCGGGACCGGGATGAAGCGCCTCCCGCCGACCAGGAACGGCCCGTCGAGCGCGATCGGGCGCAGCTGCGGGATCCCGAAGAAGGCGCCCTGCCCCGGCCGGAACGCATACGCGTACCGGGAGACGATGACGGCCAGGTCCTCCGGCGGCGCGTGGACGGGCAGGTACCCACCCCGCAGCTCGTTGAAGCGGCGCAGCTCGTCCAGCCCGCCGATCGCGTCCTGGTGATCGTGGGTCAGCAGCACCGCGTCGAGGCGTCGCATGCCGGCCGCGATCGCCTGCCACTTGATGTCGGGACCGCAGTCCACGAGGACCCGCATCTCCCCGAAGGAGAGCAGGGCGGATGCCCGGTAGCGCCGGTCGCGCGGGTCGGCGGACGTGCAGACCTGGCACTCGCAGGCGATCCGCGGGATCCCCTGGCTGGTACCGCTGCCCAGGATGCGCACGACGAGCCGGCCCGGGTCGGGGCCGGCGTCTCCGGGGTCGAAGCCGGCTTCGAGCGCAACCATGCCGCCCGGCGCGACCGCGCCGCCGGACGCGCGCTCGCGTCCGGTCCCGACCTCGCCGCCGGGCGGACCTCCGGCCCCGAGATCCATGCCCAGCTGGGTCGACCGGGGCTCGCCACCCCCTGGTGACGGCGGACGCCGGACGACGAGCCGTGGTCCCCCGGCCGCCACGCGGTCCAGCGCCTCGTTCGCCAGCCCATCCGCGGTCGAGTTCTCGCTGCGCGGGACGTGCCGCGCGCTCCAACGCCGGAAGCGGCGCAGGCCGGCGATCGCCTCATCGTGGAGCAGCGCCAGCTTCGCGTCCTTAACGCGCCAGCGTCCCTGGATCTGCTCCACGACGAGCTTCGAGTCGAGCAGGAGCAGGACCTCCTCCGCCCCGAGCTCGGCGGCGAGGTCGAGTGCACGGACCACGGCCGTCCACTCGGCCACGTTGTTGGTCTGGTGTCCCAGCGCCTCGGAGATCGTGGCAAGGGGGACCGCGCCGGGCCGCTCCGCACCGGGCCGATCCGCGTCGATCAGGGCCGCCCCCGCGGACGCCGGGCCCGGGTTCCCCCGAGCCGCGCCGTCGGTCCGGATGATCAGCCGGCGGACGCCGCCGGCCGCGGCTCCGCTCAGACCGTGCGCTCCACGACCGCTCGCGAGACCTCGAGGATCGCGCGAGTGATGTTGATGCCGCGCGGGCACGCGTCGACGCAGTTGAAGATGGTCCGGCACCGCCAGACGCCGTCCTTGTCGGCGAGGATCTCCAGCCGCTCGTCGCCGGCGTCGTCGCGGGTGTCGAAGATGAACCGGTGGGCGTTCACGATCGCGGCCGGGCCCACGTACGACGGCTGCGCCCAGAAGGACGGGCACGCCGTCGTGCAGGCGGCACACAGGATGCACTTGGTGGTGTCGTCGTAGCGCGCGCGGTCGGCGGGGCTCTGGCGGCGCTCGCGCTCGGGCGGCGGCGTGTCGGCGATGAGGAACGGCATCACGCTGCGGTACTTCGCGAGGAACCCGTCCATGTCGACGACGAGGTCCTTCATCACCGGGAGGCCGGTCAGCGGCGCGACCGTGATCTTTCGGCCGAGCTGGTCGACCCGGATCTTGCAGGCGAGCCGGTTGCGCCCGTTGATGAGCATCGCGTCGGAGCCGCAGATGCCGTGAGCGCACGAACGCCGGAAGGTGAGCGTGCCGTCCTGGTCCGCCTTGACCGATATCAGCAGGTTGAGGACGCGATCCATCGGCTCGGCGTCGACGCGGTAGGACTCCCAGTGCGGCGCGGCGTCGCGCTCGGGATCGAAGCGGAGGATGCGAAGGTCGACCTGCATCACGCGGCTCCCGGGCTCAATAGACGCGCGGCTTGGGCTCGAACCGGGTGATCGTCACCGGTTTGTACCGGAGCGAGGGACCGGCCTCGCCGCGGTACGCGAGCGTGTGGGCGAGGAAGTTGACGTCGTCGCGCTCCGGGAAGTCGTCGCGGGAGTGGGCGCCCCGGCTCTCGGTTCGCGAGATCGCGGACGTCGCCATTGCCTCCGCGCAATCGATCAGGTAGCCCAGCTCGCGCGCCTCGAGAAGGTCCGTGTTGAAGACCCGGCCGGTGTCGCGGACGCGGACGCGGGTGTAGCGCTCCTTGATCTGGGCGACCCCGGCGACCGCGGCCGCCATCATCGGGGCGGTGCGGAAGACGCCCACGTTGTCCATCATGAGCGTGGCGAGGTCGTCCTTGAGGGCCGATGGGCTCTCGCCATCCGGGCGCGTTCGGAGCGCCTCGAGCTCGGCCCGGACGGGCTCCTCGACGGCGGGCGCGATCGCCGGCAGGGTTGCGGCCCGGCAGTAGGCGGTCATCTCGCGACCGGCCCGCCGCCCGAAGACGAGCAGGTCGACGAGCGAGTTGGTGCCCAGGCGGTTCGCGCCGTGGACCGAGACGCAGGCCGCCTCACCGGCCGCGAAGAGCCCCTCGACGGGCGTGTTCATCTCGTCGCGCACCACCCGCGTCCGGAGATCGGTCGGGATGCCCCCCATCGCGTAGTGGGCTGTGGGCTGGATGGGAACCGGCTCCGTGAGCGGTTCCACGCCGAGGTAGACCCGAGCGAACTCCGTGATGTCGGGAAGCTTCTCCTCGATGACCGCGCGGCCCAGGTGGCGCACGTCCAGGTAGACGTAATCCTTCTTCGGGCCGATCCCCCGCCCGTCGCGGATCTCGAGGTAGATCGCCCGGCTGACCATGTCGCGAGGGGCCAGCTCCATCGCCTTGGGCGCGTACCGGGCCATGAAGCGCTCGCCCTCGGAGTTGAGGAGCGTGCCGCCCTCGCCGCGCGCGGCCTCCGAAAGGAGAATCCCGATCCCGTAAATCCCGGTGGGATGGAACTGGTAGAACTCCATGTCCTCCAGCGGGATCCCGTGGCGGTAGGCGAGGGCCATCCCGTCGCCGGTCAGCGAGTGCGCGTTCGAGGTGATCGAGAACATCCGGCCGTTGCCGCCCGTGGCGAGCAGGACGGCCTTGGCCCCGAACGTGTGGAGCTCCCCGTCCGCGATCCGGTAGGCCACGACGCCGGCGGCGCGGCCACCGTCGCCGCCCTCCCCGCCCTCGAAGAGCAGGTCCACGACGTGGTACTCGTCGTAGAAGTGCACGCCGGCCTTGATGCAGTTCTGGTAGAGCGTCTGCAGGATCATGTGGCCCGTCCGGTCCGCCGCGAAGCAGGCCCGCTTGACCGGGGCCTCCCCGAAGTTCCGGGTATGGCCGCCGAACCGGCGCTGGTCGATCTTCCCGTCGGGCGTCCGATTGAACGGCAGGCCCATGTGCTCGAGCTCGATCACCGTCTCGATGGCCTCGTGCGCAAGGACCTCTGCCGCGTCCTGGTCGACGAGGTAGTCACCGCCCTTCACGGTGTCGAACATGTGCCACTCCCAGTGGTCCTCCTCCTGGTTCCCCAGGGCGGCGCAGACGCCGCCCTGTGCTGCGCCAGTGTGGGAGCGGGTCGGGTAGAGCTTCGTGAGGACGCCCGTCGAGATGCCCGCCCGGGCGAGCTCGAGCGCCGCCCAGAGGCCGGCCCCGCCGGCGCCGACGACGAGCGCGTCGTGGTCGATTCGCATCCGGGGCCTTCCTACTTGACCGGGAACGGGAGGGTCATGACCGCGATCGTTCCCATCAGGAAGAGCGCGATGCCGGTCACGTAGAGGAGCATCGTCAGGGCGGTTCGCGCCCCGCCCGCGGTGTAGTCCTGGACCACGGTTCGGACGCCCATGAAGCTGTGGAGGACCACCATCGTGAGCATCAGCCAGTCGACGGTCCGCCATAGGACGCTCCCCCAGCGGTCGTCCACGATCCACTGGGCCGTCTGAGTGGCCGGGTCGAAGATGAAGTGCGTGATCGAGAAGTGGCCGAGCGCGAGAACGAACAGGGCGAGTCCCGACAGGCGCATGAGGTACCAGACGCCGAGCTCGAACCCACTTCGCTGCGGGCGCGCCCGACCGGCCCGGGTGTAGAGGGCCATCACGAGACTCCTGCCCAGATCGGGCGAAGGATGATGTAGGCGCCCGGCAGGCCGACGACCACGAACACCACCCAGCTCGCGTACCAGAGCTGCTTGTGGAAGACCGTCGTGGCGGGCCAGAAATCCATCACGATGATCCGCAGGCCGTTGAGCGCGTGGTAGAGGAGCGCCGCGCCCAGGAGGGTCTCCCCGACCCGCCCAACCGGGCTCGCGTACAACTTCAGAACGTCGTCGTAGAGGCCCCGGTTCGCGCCCACAAGCCAGATGTCGAGGACGTGGAGCAGGACGAACGCCCAGATGGCGACGCCGGAGATCCGGTGGAATGCCCACGCGAGCATTCCCTCGCCGCCTCGGTACTGCAGATATCGCACCGGAAGACTCGCCTCCGTGACCGGCCGGGGGACGCAACCGACGCGCAGTGGCCGGGCTTGTCCGGTTGGACCCCACGCATTGTACGGGGTCCGGTGGGCGGCGACCGCTTGGCGGGAACGGTTGGGGCGCACTCGTCCATCGGCAACCCGCACCGCACCCGGGGTGCTGGTACAGCACCGGCAGACCCCCGGCAGGCCCGGATAGCACCCGCGGTGCTGGTATGTCGGTCCGGCGCGCTCGACGACCGAGGTGCGGCTGTCGGACACGCTCCGAGCGAGCTCGCGCGGGGCCATCGAAGCCGGCACCGGGCGAGAATCGGTTCGTACCAGTCGCCCCGGTGCTATTCGGGACGGCCGTGGGCACGCCGGCCCCCGAGCCTGCCGGCCCGCGGGCCCGAGCGCCGCGCTACCATCGGTCCTCACATTCGGGTCCTTCCAGACCCGCGCCCACGCCCGTCCAGACGCAGGAGCCGCCGTGAAGATCCAGGAAGCCGACGCGAAGTCGCTTCTCGCCGCGCAGGGCCTGCCCGTCCCGCCGTGGGCCGTCGCCCGGAACGCGGTGGATGCGCGGGCCGCCGCCGAGCGATTTCTCGGGGCCGGTGCGGGCCGGGTCGTGATCAAGGCGCAGGTCCTCGTCGGCGGTCGCGGGAAGGCCGGCGGCGTGAAGCTGGCGGGATCGCCGGCCGAAGCGGAAGAGGTGGCCGGCCGGATCCTCGGCATGCAGATCAAGGGGATCCCGGTTCGCAAGGTGCTCGTCGGCCCGGCGGCCGTGATCGTCAAGGAGTTCTACCTCGGCGCGATCCTCGACCGCGCATCGCGCCGGATCGTCCTGATGGCCTCGGCCGAGGGTGGCGTGGAGATCGAGGAGGTCGCGAAGGCCACCCCCGAAGCGATCCACCGAGTCGCCGCCCACCCGCTCCTCGGGCTGCTCGACTGGCAGGCTCGCGAGCTCGCCTTCGCCGTAGGCCTCGCCGGACCGCACCTGCGCGATTTCGTCAAGATCGCCCGCGGCATCGTGAGCACCATGCGGGCGTACGACGCGGACCTGGTAGAGGTGAACCCCCTCGCGATCATCCGGGAGAGCGGGCCGGAGGGCCACGTGGAGCGCCTGGCCTGCCTGGACGCGAAGGTGACCCTGGACGACTCGGCCCTTCCCCGCCATCCCGACCTGGAGAAGCTGCGCGACCTCGACGAGGAGGATCCCGCCGACGCCGAGGCGCGGCACTACGACATCAGCTTCATCCACCTCGACGGCTCGATCGGCTGCATGGTCAACGGGGCCGGCCTCGCGATGACGACGATGGACCTGGTCAACCGCGCGGGCGGCGCTCCGGCGAACTTCCTCGACATCGGCGGCGGCGCGAAGGCCGACCGCGTCTCCGCGGCGATGCGCCTGATCCTCGCCGACCCGAAGGTGCGCGCGATCCTCGTCAACATCTTCGGCGGGATCACGCGCGGCGACGAGGTCGCCCGCGGCCTGATCGACGCCCGGGCGCGCCAGGAGCGCGAGGTGCCGATGGTCGTCCGGATCGTGGGCACGAATGCGGAAGAGGCGGCGCGCCTCCTGCGGGAGGCGGCGTTCGAGACCGCCGCGACGCTCGACGAGGCGGCGGCGAAGGCGGTCGCCGCGGCCCGGCAGGCGACGGGAGGCGCGGCATGAGCATCCTGATCGGCCGCGAGACGCGGCTCGTCGTCCAGGGCATCACCGGTCGCGAGGGCGAGTTCCACTCGCGCCAGATGCTCGAGTACGGCACCAACATCGTGGCGGGCATGACGCCGGGCAAGGGCGGCCTCTCGGCGCTCGACAACCGGGTCCCGGTCTTCGACACGGTCGCCGACGCGGTCCGCCAGACGGGCGCCAACACGTCCTGCATCTTCGTCCCTGCTTCTGGTGCCCCGGACGCCATTCTCGAGGCTGTCGGGGCGGGAATCGCGACCATCTTCTGCATCACCGAAGGGATACCGGCCCTCGACATGCTTCCCGTGGTGGAGGTCGTCCGGGCGGCCGGCGCGCGCCTGATCGGCCCCAACTGCCCGGGCGCCACGTCGCCGGGCCGGGCGAAGGTCGGGATCATCCCCGGCTCCATCCACCAGGAGGGACACGTCGGCGTGGTCTCGCGGTCGGGCACGCTCACATACGAGGCGGTCCAAGCGATGACGGACGCAGGGATCGGGCAGTCGACCTGCGTCGGGATCGGCGGCGACCCGATCATCGGGACGACGTTCCTCGACATCCTCCAGCTCTTCGCGGCGGACCCGGAGACCGAGGCGATTGTCCTGATCGGCGAGATCGGCGGAGCGGCCGAAGAGGAGGCGGCCGCCTGGGCCGCGGAGCACCTTCGCGATGTGCCGATGGCGGCCTTCATCGCGGGCCGGACCGCGCCCGAAGGCAAGCGCATGGGCCACGCCGGCGCGATCATCTCCGGCGGCCGCGGCACGGCCGCCGACAAGGTCACGGCCCTCGAGGCCGCGGGAATCCGGGTCGCCGGATCCCCGACCGAGCTGCCGGCGCTCCTTCGCGCGGCGGGGCATCGGGGCTAGGGGTCATGCAGGTCGGCGACGTCCGGTTCCTGTACGCCTACGACCGCTGGGCCACGCGTCGGGTGCTCGCCGCGACCAGAAACCTTGCCGCCGACGAGTGGCCGGCAGGCGAGCCGATCGGGACCCGTCATCTCGGCGAGATCCTCGTGCACACGCTCGGGGCCTGCCAACGCTGGCGCCACGGTCTCTCGGGCAGCGCCGAGCTGCCGCGGCCCGAGCGCGACCCACTGCCGACCCTTGGCGCGCTCGTTGGCGCCTGGGAGTCCGAGTGGGTGGCCATCGATCGGTGGCTTGCGGGCATCGACGACGCGTGGCTCGCCACCATCGACGAGGGCGTCCCACGGTGGCAGATGCTGGCGCACGTCGTGAACCACGGCACGCAGCACCGGAGCGAGGCGGCCGCGCTCCTCACCGCGGCGGGTCACTCGCCGGGCGATCTCGACCTGTTCTTGTTCGCGAGCGAGGATGCCGGCGAGGGCGGCTGAGCGTCAGCCAGCCGCGCCGAGCTCCCCGGGGGCTCGGAACCCATCCGGATAGAGCCCGGCCCACGCCGGGCCGCCCGGCGCCTCGATCAGCTCGACGAGCACGCCGTGGCAGCTCTTCGGGTGGAGGAATGCGACCGGTCCCTCGGCACCCGGCCGGGGCGACGCATCGATCAGCTGCACGCCGTCGGAAGCGAGCCTGGTGAGCGTCGCCGCGATGTCGGCGACCTCGAAGCAGACATGGTGGAAGCCTTCGCCGCGAGTTTCGAGGAAGCGCGCCACGCCGGACGTCTCGTCCGTCGGCTCGACGAGCTCGATCTTCACCTCGCCGACGGGCAGGAACGCGATGTTGACGCGGTCCGGAGGGATCGGGACGACCGGTCCGGGCGCAAGTCCCAGGGTGTCGCGATAGAAGCGGACTGCGGCCGTCATCTCCCGCACGACGACGGCAACGTGGTGGACGCGACCAACGTCGGCAACGCCGGGCGGCAGGCCGGCGAACGGCGCCGGCATCGAGGCTTCCCCAGGGTTCCCGGCGCCCGTTTCGAACGGCGGAGTCACACGGTCACCAGCTCGCGATGCTCGCCCCAGGCGGCGCGAAGTCGATCCGATATCTCCCCGACGGTGGCGTAGGCGCGGACCGCCTCGATCAGCGCGGGCATCAGGTTCTCGTCGCCGCGGGCGCACTCCCCCACCCGCCGAAGCGCGGCGTCCCACGCGGCCGGATCTCGTTCGGCGCGGATGCGTCGCAGCCCCTCCACCTGGCGACGCTCGCCGTCGGGGTCGATCCGCTGGAGCGACGGCGTCCGGTGGCCCTCGTCCTGGAAGCGATTCACGCCGACGACGACCTGGCTCCCGTCCTCGATCGCGCGCTGGACCTGGTACGAGGATTCCTGGATCTGGCGCTGCTGGAAGCCGCCCTCGATCGCGGCGAGCGTCCCGCCCAGCGCCTCGATCTCGTCGAGGAGCTCCCCCGCCGCGGCCTCCAGCTGATCGGTGAGGCTCTCGACGTAGTAGCTGCCCGCGAGCGGGTCGGGCGTCTCCGTGACGCCTGCCTCGTGCGCCAGGATCTGCTGCGTCCGCAGGGCAAGCCGGGCGGCCTCCTCGGTCGGCAGCGCAAGCGCCTCGTCGCGGGAGTTCGTGTGCAGGCTCTGCGCCCCGCCCATGACCGCCGCGAGCGCCTGGACCGTCGTCCGCACCACGTTGTTGTCGATCGACTGCGCCGTCAGCGAGCTCCCCGCGGTCTGGACGTGGAAGCGGCACATCATGGACCGCGGGTCGCGAGCGCCGAACCGATCGTGCATGAGACGTGCCCACATCCGCCGCGCGGCGCGGAACTTGGCGACCTCCTCGAAGAGCTCGCTCCACGCCGCGAAGAAGAAGCTGAGCCGGCCCGCGAACGCGTCGACATCCAAACCGCGGGCGACAGCCGCGTCGACGTATGCGATCGCGTCGGCCATCGTGAAAGCCAGCTCCTGGGCGGCCGTCGCCCCGGCTTCGCGCATGTGGTAGCCGGAGATGCTGATCGTGTTCCAGCGGGGCAGCTCGCGGGCCGAGAACTCGAAGATGTCGGTCACGAGGCGCATCGAGGGACGCGGCGGGAAGATGTACGTCCCGCGGGCGATGTACTCCTTGAGGATGTCATTCTGGGTGGTGCCCGCGACCCGCGCCCGGGGCACCCCCTGGTTCTCCGCGGCCGCGACGTAAAGCGCCAGGAGGATCCCGGCGGTCGCGTTGATCGTCATCGACGTGCTGACGTCGCCGAGCGGGATCCCGGCGAAGAGCGACTCCATGTCGGCAAGCGAGCAGACGGGCACGCCGACGCGACCGACCTCCCCTTCCGCCTCGGGGGCGTCGCTGTCGTAGCCCATCTGGGTGGGCAGGTCGAACGCCACCGACAGGCCCGTCTGGCCCTGGGCCAGGAGGTAGCGAAAGCGCTCGTTCGTCTCGGCCGCGGTCGCGAAACCGGCGTATTGGCGCATCGTCCAGAAGCGACCGCGGTACATGGTGGGCTGAACGCCCCGCGTGAACGGGTACTCCCCGGGGCGCCCCAGGTCGCGCGCCTCGTCCAGGCCGGCGACGTCCGCCGGCGTGTAGAGGTCGGCGATCTCGATCCCGGACGACGTCGCGAACCGCTCACGGCGCTCCGGGGTCGAGGCGATGGCCTTCGCTCGCGCGGTGGCGCGCCAGGTGTCGCGACCGGGATCGGGCCGGGCCGGGGGTGTCGCGGCGGCGTCGGTGGGCATGGATGCTCCGCTCAGTGGATGACGACGAGGAGGTCGCCGACCTCGATCGTATCGCCAACGGCAACTCCGACGCGCTCGACGGCGCCCTCGCGCGGTGCGCGGAGCTCGTTCTGCATCTTCATCGCCTCGACGACGAGGATCTGCTGGCCCGCCTCCACGCTGTCGCCCACCACCACCGACACGGCCACCACGCGACCCGGGATGATCGCGCGGACCTCGACGGGGCCGCCGTGCGAGGCGACCCCGGCGCCGCGGCGCGCCCGCGCGCGGAGCACAGCGCGGCGCTCGAACTCCACCTCGACCTCGATCCGCCAGCCATCCACGACCACTTCGCGAAGACGCGTGCCGTGGCCTGGGTCGACGCGGACGGGGCCGAGCTGGAGGTCTGTCCGGAGATCCGTTCCTGCCGGCCCGGCGGCGGACTCGACGAGGCGGGCCCGGACCTCGCCGAACCGCTCGAGGCGGACGTCGGTCGCGATGCCATCGACGAAGGGGAACGCAGGACCCGGGTCGCCGTCCTGCGGCAGGTGGGTGGATGCATCGGGAGGCGGCGCTACGGTGATCGCGGGGTCGCCTTCGAGCCGGGCCGACGCCGCGACGCCGACCCGGACGGCCCGCGCATCGATGTCGCCGTCCGGCATCGGGGGGCCGCCCGCATCTCGCGTCGGACCGGCGATCGTGGTCGGGGCCGCGTGGCGGCGATCGGGGCTCATCGCTGCTTGCGGTCGGTGCGGCGATCGTGGCTCATCGCGGCCACCGGTCCACGGCAACCGCACGACCGGCCGATCGCCAGCCCGGGCCACTGTCGACGGTGATCGCGTCATCGGAACCCTGGCGGACCATGCCTGCGCCGATGGTCGTGCCTGCGGCGGACGCGACCGGCGCGCCCGACCCGCCGAATCCGCCCGGGCCATCCGACGCCGCGCCGCCGAGCTCCGCGAGGCCGGCGGCCAGTGAGGCGACGCGGACTGCCCGCGCCCGTGAGGCCGGGCCGTCCCAGTGGGCCTCGACCCACGTGGTGGCAAGCGCCGACGTGTCGATGAAGCCAGGCTCCGCGAGCATAGCCCGGTGGAATGGGAGCGTCGTCTGGATGCCCCCGATCTCGGTCTCGTCGAGCGCGCGCCGGAGCCGTGCGAGCGCCGTGGGGCGATCGGCAGCATGCACGATCAGCTTGCAGATCAGCGGGTCGTACTCCGCTGGGATCCGGTCGCCCGCCTCGACGGCCGTGTCGACCCGAATCCCCGGGCCCGCCGGCATCACCCACCGCGTGATCTGTCCCGGTGCCGGCGCGAACACGCGCGCTGGATCCTCCGCCGAGATTCGGACCTCGATCGCGTGACTCGTCGGACGCGCGGCGCGGTCGGCCGCGGCGAGAACACGCGGCGAGAGCGGCGCCCCGGCGGCCAGCCGGAACTGCTCGACCACCAGGTCGAGCCCCGACACGAGCTCGGTCACCGGGTGCTCCACCTGAAGCCGCGTGTTCACCTCGAGGAACCAGAACGACCCGTCGCGGTCGCACAGGAACTCCACGGTGGCCGCGTTCTGGAGCCCGGCCGCGACGCCGAGGCGCACGGCCATCGCGTGCAGCCGGCGCCGCTCCGTCTCCGCCAGCCCCGGCGCGGGTGCCTCCTCGATCAGCTTCTGGTGGCGTCGCTGCGTCGAGCAGTCGCGTTCACCGAGCGCGATGACCTGGCCCGTCGCGTCGCCGAGGAGCTGGACCTCGACATGGCGGGCCGGCATGATCTCGCGCTCCAGGTAGACCGATCCGTCGCCGAACGACGCGGCCGCCTCGCGCGAGCCGGCGATCAGCGCGGCGGGCAGCTCATCCGGCGCGACGACGCGGCGGATTCCCCGTCCGCCGCCACCGGCCGCGGCCTTGACCAGGAGCGGGAACCCGACACCGGCTGCTGCGGCGATGACCGCCTCGAGCTGGTCCGGCCTGTCGACCGAAACCGCCTCGAGCGTTCCCGGCACATGGGGGACGTCGGCCAGGCGGGCGATCCGCCGCGCCGCGAGCTTGTCGCCGAGTGCGGCGATCACTGCGGGCGGCGGCCCGACGAAGACGAGCCCGGCCTCCTCCACGGCCAGGGCGAACGCGGCGCGCTCGGACAGGAAGCCATACCCGGGATGGACCGCCTCGGCCCCGGACGCAACCGCGGCGGCGACGATCGCATCGATGCGCAGGTAGCTCTCGGCGGGCGGCGCGGGCCCCAGCCGGATCGCGAGGTCCGCGGCGCGGACGTGCGCCGCCATCGCGTCCGCATCCGAGTAGACGGCGACCGCTTCCATCCCCAGCTCGTGAGCCGCCCGAACGATCCGAAGCGCGATCTCGCCGCGGTTCGCGACGAGGATCCGGCGAAAGGGCGGGGCCGCAGCAGCGTCCTTCACGGGCATCGCTGCCCCGGGTGGCGTCGGCCCTGACTCCGTCGCCCGGGACGACCGGCGCGCACAGGGCTGGGGCGGCTAGCACCGGATGTGCGGGGGCGGCCAGCACCCGACGTGCCGGAGTCGCCAGCGTCCGACGTGCCAGATCGTCTTTGCGCAAAGACAGGCTGGTGCACCGGGATGGTCTGACGGATCCGGGCCGGCTGACGGATCGAGAGGGGCCGACGCACAGAGACGCGGTGGCGCTGCCCGACACGCCGCCGTTCCCGGAGGGGCGTGCGCCCCGCGGTTCCCTTTACTCCCCTGCCGCTCACAGCGGGATATTGCCGTGCTTCTTGCGAGGGTTCGTGTCCCGCTTGTCGGCGAGCATCTCGAGGGCGCTGATCAGCCGCGGACGCGTCTCGGATGGAACGATGACGTCATCGATGTAGCCGCGGGCGGCTGCGACGTACGGGTTGTTGAAGCCGGCCTCGTACTCGGCCACGAGCCGCCGCTGCTCGGCAGCCGGATCCGCGGACGTGGCGATCTCGTCCTTGAAAATGATGTTGACTGCCCCGGCGGCGCCCATCACCGCGATCTCCGCCGTGGGCCACGCGAAGTTCATGTCGCCGCGAATGTGCTTGCTGCTCATGACGTCGTACGCGCCCCCGTAGGCCTTGCGCGTGATCACGGTCACCTTGGGGACCGTCGCCTCGCAGTAGGCATAGAGCAGCTTGGCGCCGTGCTTGATGATGCCGCCGTGCTCCTGGCCCACGCCCGGCAGGAACCCCGGGACGTCGACGAACGTGACGATCGGGACGTTGAAGCAGTCGCAGGTCCGAACGAACCGCGCGGCCTTGATCGAGGCGTCGATGTCGAGCGCGCCCGCGAGGATGGCCGGCTGCTGCGCCACGATCCCGACGCTGCGTCCTCCGAGGCGCGCAAAGCCGATCAGGATGTTCGGCGCCCATCCCGGCTGGATCTCGAGGAAGTCCCCGTCGTCGATCACGGGTCGAATCACGTCGAGCATGTCGTACGGCTTCTGTGAGTCGTCGGGCACGACATGATCCAGCTCCGGATCACGCCGATCCACTGGGTCCAGCGAAGCGAGCCGCGGGGGCTCCCCCAGGTTGTTCTGCGGAAGGTGCGCGAGGAGTCGTCGGACGTGGTCCATCGCGGTCGCCTCGTCCGGGGCCGCGAGGTGAGCCACGCCGGAGATCGTCGTGTGCGTCGTCGCTCCCCCGAGGTACTCCGAATCGACCTCTTCGTGGGTCACGGTCTTCACGACATTCGGTCCGGTCACGAACATGTAGCTCGTGCCTTCGACCATGATCGTGAAGTCGGTCATCGCCGGGGAGTAGACGGCGCCGCCCGCGCACGGCCCCATGATCACGCTGATCTGCGGCACGACTCCCGAGGCAAGGACATTGCGCAGGAAGATCTCGGCGTAGCCGCCCAGCGATGCGACGCCCTCCTGGATTCGCGCGCCGCCCGAATCGTTGAGGCCGACGACGGGCGCGCCCACCTTCATCGCGAGATCCATGATCTTGCAGATCTTCTCGGCGTACGCCTCCGAAAGCGAGCCGCCGAAGACCGTGAAGTCCTGGCTGAAGACGAAGACGAGGCGCCCCCCGACCGTTCCATGCCCTGTGACCACGCCGTCGCCGAGGATGTGCTGGCTGTCCAGGCCGAACTCCGTCCCGCGATGCGTGACGAAGGTGTCGAGCTCGACGAATGACCCCGGGTCGAGCAGCAGGTCCAGGCGCTCCCTGGCTGTCAGCTTCCCGAACGTGTGCTGCCGCTCGATTCGGACAGGTCCCCCGCCAAGATGCGCCTCGGTTCGCATTCGCCGGAGCTTCTCGAGTCGTTCGTCGCTCGTTGGCACGTCGACCTCCTCGCGGCGCTCCGGTCTCGGGCCGTCAGCGCTGGGTCGCCATCATACGCAGCGCTTCACAATCTGGAGACTGGCGGACCAGTGTTATCCACACAATGGTGAACATCTCCCCCGAAGTGTGGACAACGCCCGCTCGCGGACTGGCGGTGGTGGGGTAGCATCTAGAACCCGCGGCGAGCCACAAGGCCCGCCTCCCGACGACACGCAGAGGTGATTCCCTGGTGGCACAGGTCATCGCGATCGCGAACCAGAAGGGCGGCGTCGGCAAGACGACCACCGCGATCAACCTCGCGGGAGCCCTCGCCGAGCTGGGCCATCGCGTTCTTGCTGTCGACATGGACCCGCAGGCGAACCTGACGGTCGGACTCGGGATCAACCTGGGCCTGGTCGAGCGGTCGATCGCCCACATCCTCGACGACGGCGCTGCAGACCTCGGGAGCATCATCCTCGAAAGCCAGACGGAACGAATCGACGTCGCTCCCTCGACGCTCGAGCTCGCGTCGACCGAGGTAGAGCTCTTCTCGGCGATCGGGCGCGAGTACGCGCTTCGCGAAGCACTGGACGACGGCGTCCGCTCGACCTACGACTACGTCCTCATCGACTGCCCGCCAACGCTCGGCCTGCTCACGATCAACGGCCTCGTCGCGGCGAACAGCGTGATCATCCCGGTGCAGACGCAGTACTACGCGTTGAAGGGCTTGAATGCACTGGTGAAGGTCATCACCACGATCCGGACCAAGCTGAACCGAGACCTCCGAATCCTCGGCCTGCTCCCGACGTTCTATGACGGGCGCACGATCCTGGGGCGCGAGATGCTCGACGAGCTGCGCGAGCTCGGCGAGCATCACGTCTTCAACACGATCATCCGGAACACCGTGAAGCTCGGCGAGGCCCCGTTGACCGGTCGACCGATCACCGCCTACGCGGGCAGCTCCGAGGCGGCCCGGGCATTCCGAGAGCTCGCGAAGGAGGTCATCGAACTTGGCCAGGCCTGACTTCCGCGCGTACGCGGCGCGTCGCCTCTCCGAGGAGCGCGAGCTTTCGCCTTCCATCGTCAGCCTTCTCTCCGCCGAAGGCGGGAGGACGAGCGGCGTTCGCAACGTGCCGCTCGACAGGATCGAGGCCAACCCCGAGAACCCGCGCCTGGTCTTCGAGGAATCCGCGCTCGAAGAGCTGGCCGCATCGATTCGCGAGCACGGCGTCCTCCAGCCGGTCCTCGTCCGGCCGCGGGGCCCGAACCTGTTCCAGCTCGTTGCCGGAGAGCGGCGGTGGCGGGCCGCCAGGATCGCCGGGCTTGTCGCGATCCCCGCGCTCGTCGAGGACCTCGACGACGACGTCGCCCTGGAGATCGCCGTCATCGAGAACCTGCAGCGCGAGGATCTCTCGCCGCTGGAGGAAGCCTCGATCTACGACCGAATGATCAAGGACCACGGCTACAGCGTCCGGAAGCTTGCCCAGAAGCTCGGCAAGGACAAGGGCTACCTGGAGAACCGGCTTCGGCTGGCCGACGCCCCGCAGGAGGTCCGCGACCTGGTGTCTCTGCGCAAAGACACCCTTTCGCACGCCTACGAGCTGATGAAGATCGACGACCCGAAGAAGCGCAAGCGACTGGCCGGCCAGGTCGCGCGCGGGGAGCTGTCGCTCGTCAAGCTGCGCGAGAAGATCGAGGGACGACCGGCTCGCGCTGTGGTGGTGGACGATGTGCTCGACGACGTCGGCCCCGATGTCGCAGTCCCACCCGAGGCGGCGGCGCCGGCCGCCCCCACCGGCGATGACGCCCTCGTCGTCGCGAAGAGCCAGTTCCATGACGCCCTGGCGGGGCTCATCGCGGTCCTCCGCAGCCAGGAGTTCACGTCATCGGTCTCGCCGAACGATCGGCAGAACCTGGCCAAGTACCTCACGATCTCGAAGCTCACCCTCGAGAACGTGATCACCGTAGTCCGCGGTCCGGGCACGCGCGACCGCGAATGACTCCCTGAGGCGAGGCGGCCGTAGGTCCCCTCCCCGACCCGCCGACGCGAAGAAGCCGGCGCTCATGCGCCGGCTTCTTGCGTTGGTCAACGGTCGGGCGGTTGTCCGCCGCCGACCGATGCGTCAGTGTGTCGTGGGCTTCGGCGTCGGGGTCGGCGTGGGCGTCGGCACGTGCGAGGTGACCGGCTTCGTCGCCATCGGCCTGCCGTGGCCGTGATTCAGCTTCGCAATCGAGCTGACGTAGGCACCGTGATTGGCAAACCCGGCCGGCGTCGTGGCGTGGGCCGCCTCGGAAACCGTCTTGCCGTGATTGTCAGGGTGCGGGGCGCCCGTGCCCGTCGTCGCGTCCACGTCGGGCGACTCAGTCGCCTTGGGCGACTTCGTGCCGCTGGTCGCGTCCGGGCGCCCGGCGCGAACCGGGAGAACGGCCTTGCCCGACGCGGCCCGTGCCGTGGCCAGCCCGTCGTCGGCAGCCTTCGGCGGGGCGCCTGCGGCGGCGAACACCGCGGTGGTGGACAGGGCGACAGCGGCCAGAGCCGCCAGGATGCTCTTGGTTCGATGCATAGGTCAATGATCTCCGGGTGCGGTGCGACCGTTTGCCGCGCATCTACGGGAACGACGGGCCGCGGGCTTCCGTTAGGGCCCCGTCCCGGACTTCCGGCGATCCGGGCCCCGGGACGTTCGTCCCACGGTCAGAGGAGGCCCGCGGCAGCAAGCGACGCCACCCAGCCCGCCGCGAGGATCGCGAGCCCGATCGCCTGGACCTCCCACGCTCGCTGGAGCCGGCCGGCGAACCCCAGGGCGAGGCCGGCGACCAGGGTCGCCGCGCCCACGGCCGTCACCCAGGTGCCGGGGATCCACCCGGCGAGCGCGATCGCGGAGGTGGTCGCGACGGCCCCCACGGCGAGGCCCAGCAGCCCGCCGAGCCGGATCGCCCGGTCGCGGCCGAGGGCCGTCGCCACGGTGCGCGTGCGGCTCGCAGCATCACGCTCCGCGTCGGCCAGCGAGTTCGCGATCGCCAGGGACGTCCCGCCGAGCGCGCCCAGCCCGGCAAGCACGAGGATGGGTCCGGGCAGGTCCCCCGTCGCGCCGACCCAGGCGAAGACCGGCAGGAGGGGGATGCCCGCGGCATACGGCAGCCACGACCAGGGCGATGCCTTGAGTCGCATGTCGTACGCGAGTCCGATGCCGTAGCCGACGCAGGCCACGAGCGCGGTCGCCGCTCCGGCGAACCCGGCGAGGAGCAGCCCCGCCAAGCCGCAGACGACCCCGACCCGGAGCGCGATTCGAGCGGTGACTCGGCCGTCGACCAGGGGCTTGGATCGGCCGGCGATCGCGTCCGCCGGTGCGTCGAGAAGGTCGTTGAACGTGCCGATCGAGAACTGGATCAGCAGCATTGACGCCCCGAGGAGCACGGCCCGGCCGACCACGGCACCGGCGAGATGCGCGAGGGCGAGCGTGACCGCGGCGTCGAGCGCCGATGGGAATGGATGAACCAGCCGCGCCAGGCCGGCCAGGACCCGGTTCACGCCTGCCTAGAGGTAGACAAGCTCCTCGAAGTTCTCGACGAGGTATTCGATGAGCTTCTCCCGGGGCTCGGGGAGCGCCGCACGCGTGCCGGCCACGAGGCAATGGAGCGTGATCGCCGGGACCAGGAGCCGTCCCTGGCCATCACGCCCGACGACGGCCGCCGGGCCGCCGCCGGCGGCAAATACCTTCGCGATCGCCGTGTCGTCGGCGCCGGTCGCCGCGCGGTAGTCATGGAGCACGGAAAGGACGCCTCGACGGATCGAGATGTCCCGCATCGCCTCCGCCGCCCACGCGTCGATCTGCGGATCCGGCTGCTCGGACAGCCGGGCGCGGTACTCGTCCCGGTTTGCCGCGAGTCCCGTGGCTCCCACGTCTGGCGTGCCTCCTGTCGACGTGCGCTCGTCCGGCCGAGTATCGCAGACGGGGCCGCTGCCTCGCACACGGGCATTGAACAGAACGTTTGATCTATTTGTCCGTCTCGCCCGCGACCGCGGACGGCGGTGGCCGGCGATCTTCGGGCCAATCGTTGAAGAGCTCGGTCATCCAGCGGCCCAGGCGCCCGGGCGGCTCCTCGTCCCGCCCGTCGGCCACGAGAGCGAGCATCGCGGTCCTGATCTGCTCGGTCAGGGTGTCGACCGCCTCGCGGGTCGGCCGGCCGGCGGGGAGGATCGGCTCCCCTACCCGGACCCGGATCGTCTTGCCCAGGCGCAGCCACCCGGTTCCCGTCAGGCCGACCGGGATGACGGGGACGCCCGAACGGAGCGCGAAGAACGCGACCCCTTCGTTGACCGGCAGGAGCGCTCGCTCGCCGGCGTGAATCCGGCCCTCCGGCGCGATCGCGAGGCGCGCCCCGCTCGCGAGGACCGCCTCCACCCGGCGGGTCGCCTCGAGCAGGTTCGTGCGCTCGGGATTGAAGGGCACACCACGACCGGACCAGGTGATCAGCTGGTTGCGAAAGCCGGCGGACATGTCGGCCTCCTTCGGGCCGAAGAACCAGAGATCCGGGCGTGCGGGCAACGCCGCCACCGCGACGAACGGGTCCGCCCAGCTCTGGTGGTTGAAGCAGAGGATCGCCGGGCCCGGCGGCAGCGGCGGACCCTCCACGCGGATCCGGAGGTACGCACGCACCAGCAGGCGGATGCCGATCGTCGTGAACCAGTACGGCACCCGACCGGGCCGGCGGACCGCGACCGCCGCGGCGCCCCTGGTCATGCCTCCGTGGTCACGGGCGACGATGAAACGGCGCTCACCGGCGATGGTCGGCCGTCGATGGCCGCGAAGACACCCTGGATGAACGCGCCGACCGCGTCGGCATCCGCATCCACCCCCCGCAGGACGACGCCCTCCACGGTCGCGCTGATGATTCGGTGCGCCCCCTGGACCTCCACCTGGACGTCACCGAGCTGGACGCGTGGCCAGCGGACGAGCTTCCCCGCGGCCCGCGGGCCCTCCTGGGGCACGATCACGCGCACGTGGACCGTGACCAGGCCGGCCGGGGTCGCGGCGAGCAGCACCCAGCGCACACCGGGGTCCTCCCCCCAGGCCACCCAGCAGTCGGGATCCGGCGTTGCCCCGAGCGTGGCGAGCGTCGCCTCGGCCACTGCGAGGACCTTCGGACTGGCCGCCGCAGGGATCGGCGCCACGGCGCCCCACTCGCTGAGCCGCATCGTGGCCGGACCTCCCGCTTCTCGTCCGCGCGTGCCGCGCGGCCGGGTCGAAGGCTATCACGGGGCCCTGGCCGGGAGGGCCGTTCGGCCGTTCACAACCTCCGATGCGCCACGCTACCCTCGGATGGCTACGGAGGGTCGTTCTGGCATGTCGATCGATCGTCGTCTCGCCAACCTGGGAGTCTTCCTGCTCATCCTCGGCGCGATCCCGCTGGCCGTCAGCCAGGGCTGGATCGCCCACGAGACCATCTCCCGGGCATGGGAGCTATGGCCGCTGATCCTGATCGGGATCGGGATCGGGCTCGTCCTTCGGCGCACACCGCTCCATTTCCTGGGAGGGCTCCTGGTCGCGGCGACCTTCGGCACCATGTTCGGCTCGCTCCTCGCCGGCGGCCTCAGCCTCGGTGCGCTGGGCTGCGGAACCGCGGCCGCCGCGACGGACCCCGCCGTCCTCGACGAGCACGGCACGTTCGGGGCCGGGACGACCAGCGTCGAGCTCAACGCGACCTGCGCCAGCGTGGCGGTCGGGCCCGCTCCCGGGGCCGCCTGGGCCGTCACGGTCAACGGGCAGGCGAGCGGGCGACCGACGCTGGAGCAGGCAGCGAATCGGCTCGCCGTGCGCTCGACCAACCGGAACGTGACGATCCCATTCGACAACGGTCGCCGCTCCCGCTGGAACGTGGCGCTGGGGACCGACACCACCTATTCGCTCGACATCAACCTCAACGCCGGCGAGGTGACCGTCGATCTCGCGGGCCTCCGCGTCGATACGCTCGCTGCCCAGGGCAATGCGATCGGCAACTCGCGGCTTCTCCTGCACGATGCGACC
>JADGQH010000108.1 GCA_017881985.1 Chloroflexota bacterium
GCGGCCGCTGAGCTCGAGCGCGCGGGTCTAGGATTGCTTTCGGCGTCGAGTGGCACGGTTGCTCCCGCACAGCACCATGGCGAGACCGTGCATCCCGGTCTTCGAGACGACCCACATGGAGGGCAGGCTGCATGGTCGATGCGTCCCCCACGCTCCCGGCTCCTGCCCTCGATCAGCTGCGACGATCATTCCATGGCGACGTGATCACGCCCGCCGACGGGTCCTACGACGACGCCCGTCGCCTGTGGAACGCGCTGCACGACCGCCGTCCCGCGGCCATCGTTCGGCCACGGGACCCCTCGGAGGTTGCGACCGCGATCTGCTTCGGCCGGGACCACGACCTCGAGATCACCGTCAGGTCCGGCGGGCACAGCCTGGCCGGGCTCACCGGTCGTGCCGGCGGCCTGGTCGTGGACCTGTCCGCGATGCGCGGGGTCGAGGTGGACCCCGAACGGCGGACCGCCCGCGCGAACGGCGGCGCGCTCCTCGGCGAGCTTGACGTCGCCGCCCAGGCGCACGGCCTCGTCTGCCCGGTTGGCGTCGTGGGCCACACCGGCGTCGCCGGGCTGACCCTGGGTGGCGGCGTGGGACGCCTGCAGCGGCAGTTCGGGCTCACGATCGACAACCTCGCCGCGGTCGAGCTGGTCACGGCCGACGGGCGTCTCGTGCGGACGAGCGAGACCGAGGAGCCGGATCTGTTCTGGGGCATGCGCGGCGCCGGCTGGAACTTCGGGATCGCGACGGCCTTCGAGCTCCGGCTCCATCCGTTCGGACCGGATCTCCACCGTGGCATCCTCGTCTTCCCGGCGACCGAGATCCAGGCGGCGTGGGATGTCTTCCGCGACTACGCGCCCCACGCCCCGGACGCGGTGTCGCTGATCTTCGGCATCGACCGTGCGGGTCCGGACGCCGGCTATCCGGACGAGCTGATCGGCCGGCCGATCGCCTACATCGCATACAACCACAGCGGCGCGGCCGGCTCCGTCGAGCGGGACACGGCGGGTCTCCACGTCGGGCCGAAGCCGGCCATGTCGGTCATCGGCAGCCGGCCGTATCTCGACGTCCAGACTGCCCACGACCTCGCGTTCGACTGGGGTCATCGGTCGTTCATCGCCGGGTTCAATGCCGACGACGTCCGCCCCGAGGCGCTCGGCGAGCTGGTGGAGGTGGTCGCAGGTGCCCCAGGCGCGGGCACCTTCTCGATCACCGCCCTGGGCGGCGCGATCGGCCGGGCCGCGGAGGAGGGGACTGCGTACGCCGGGCGCGCGGCCGTGTTCGACCTCAGCGCCGACGCGGCGTGGAGCGACGCCGCCCTCGACGATGCCAACCGCGACTGGGTCCGGAGGGCGATGGCCGTGGTGGAACCCGATGCGACGGTTGGCCGCTACGCGAACGAGATCTCCGACGTCGGTCCGGAGGAGACGCGCCTCATCTACGGTGACGCGAAGCTCGCCCGCCTTGCAGCTCTGAAGCGGACCTGGGACGCCGACAACGTCTTCCACGTGAACCACAACGTGGCGCCCGCGGCGGCGTGGGTCACCCGTGCCCCAGCGGGTTGAACTGCGGCGGCCCGTGCAAGGACATCCGGCTACGGAACCCTAGAATCCGACGATGCCGCCCGCGACGCCCAGCGACGTCGATCCGCCGCTGACACGCGCCCAGCTGCTCGTGACGGCCGGGATCATGGCCGCCATCGCCGTCGCCGCCCTCGACTCGACCGTCGTCGGGACTGCCATGCCGACGATCATCGGTCAGCTCGGCGGGCTGTCCGAGTACTCGTGGGTGTTCACCGCGTATCTCGTGACCTCCACGACGACCGTGCCGCTCTTCGCCCGTCTCGCCGACATCCATGGGCGCAAGCCCGTCTTCCTGGTCGGGCTCGCGCTGTTCGTGATCGGGTCGGTGCTGTGCGGGACGGCGACGTCGATGCCCGCCCTCATCGCGTTTCGCGCGCTCCAGGGCCTTGGCGCCGGCGCCGTCCAGCCCATCTCGTTCACGATCGCCGGGGACATCTTCACGCCGCGCCAGCGGGCCCGGATGCAGGGCGTGTTCTCGGGCGTCTGGGGCGTGTCGGCGATCATCGGCCCGGCGCTCGGCGGGGTGATCACGACGACGGTCGGGTGGCCCTGGGTGTTCGAGATCAACCTGCCGGTCGGCATCCTCGCCGGCGCGATCATCTGGTTCGCCTTCCACGAGCGGTTCGAGCGCCATCCGCAGCCCATCGACTGGCTCGGCGCGAGCCTGCTCACGGGATCGATCCTGCTCCTCCTGTTCGCGGTGTCGGAAGGCGGCCAGCTGTTCGGCTGGACATCGCCGCTCGTCATCGCGATGCTCGCCGGCTCGGTCGTGCTGCTGGTGGCCTTCGTGGTCAATGCGCGGCGGGTGGCGGCCCCGCTGATCGACCTCCAGCTCCTGCGCTCGCCGCTCGTCCGGGCAGGTCTCGGCATCGGCGGGCTGGCCGGGATCGTCATGTTCGGGCTCACGACGTACGTCCCGCCGATGGTCCAGGGCGTGCACGGTGGCACGGCGCTCGAGGCCGGCGCGGCCGTCGCCGCGATGTCGATCGGCTGGCCCGTCGCGTCGGTGGTTGCGGGCCGGCTGCTCATCCGCATCGGAGCCCGGCCGATCGTGCTCGCAGGGACCGGGATGCTCGTCGTGGGATCACTGCTCGTCACCCAGATCGGGCGATTCGATGCGCTGCCATTCGCCATGCTCGCGTGTGCGATCACCGGCGTCGGCATGGGCCTCGCGTCCACGACGCTGCTCGTCGTCATCCAGGGCGCCGTCGAGTGGCGACGCCGGGCGGTCGCGACGGGCCTGGTGCAGTTCAGCCGAACCATCGGCGGGGCGATCGGGGTCGGCGTGATGGGCGGCGTGGTGACGGCGTTCGTCGGCGCTGCCTCGTCCGCCATCCTCGACCCGGTCGCCCGTGGCACGGTCTCAGCGCAAGCCGCCGCGGCGGCCCGGGACTCGCTGGCCTCGGGCCTCAACGTCACTTACTGGCTGATGTTCGTTGCGGCGGCCCTCGCCTGCCTGCTCGCGATCCGGACGATGCCGGATGTGTCGCTCGGGCACGAGCTCGAGGCCGGAGCCGGCGGGCCGGCGGACTGAGGTCCGACGCGCTCCGGCTTCCCGGCCTGGCATCTCTCCGACGTCCGGCGCGTCAGCCGCCGCCCAGGATCTCCGGCGCCGCGTCAGGATCGCGCATCCCCGCGCCCGGCGGCTCGTCGACCCGATCCTTCTCCTCCCAGGCCGGTTCGCCGGTCTCCTGATGCCGCTCGCGACCCGCTTCGCGTCGCTCATGGCGCGGTGGCGGCTCCGCCGCCGACGCATCCGGCGCGCCCGTCAGGGCTTGCTTGATCCAGGACAGCAGCGACATGCAGCGTCTCCTCCGCGACGATCGAACGGCGTCGCTCGACCTCAATGGTGCGTCACCACGTCAATCGTCCGCCGCCGGCCTTCGGGTCCCATGCGGTCCGTGCTCCCGCTAGACCAACGGTCCGCCCGGTGTCACGACGACGAGCGGGATCGGCCGGGTCGTGCGCCGCTGGTAGCCCTCGTAGCGACGGTGGTTGCCGTCGTTCACCAGCTTCCAGAGCCGCGGGTAGCTGGCGTCCCCCTGCTCGACCACGCGAGCGCGACCGGCCGCCCGGCGACGAGCGACCTGTACTCCCACAGCCGGATTGGCCTCCACGTTGAGAAACCAGGCGGGCGGTCGGTCCTGCCCATCGTTCGAGGCCACGAGCACGTAGTCCGCCCCATCGCGGGCGTAGATGAGGACGGCCGTCCGCGGGCTCCCCGAACGCCGGCCCGTCGTGCGCAACATCAGCGAGGGGGAGCCCGCCAGCCGATGGCCGACCAGGCCACCCGTTCGCTGGTAGACCAGCTGGTGCAGCCAGAGGTAGGCGAGCTGCAGCGAGTGGCCGGCGCTCGCGACCGCAGTGCGCATGTCGATCCTCCGGATCTGCGAAGACGACACGAGCGTAACCGCCGCATCGAGATCACGCGAACGCGAGATCGCCCGATCCCGTCAGGGACGAGCCCCGACCCAGGCGTCGATCGGCTCGGGCCGTCCGAACAGGTATCCCTGGCCGAACTCGACGCCCAGCAACGTAAGCGTCTCGGCCTCCTCGGGCGTTTCCACTCCCTCCGCGATCAATCGGCAGCCTGCGGTGCGCGAGAAGTGGCGCATGCCGACGACCATCGCCTGTCGTCCCAGGTTCGCGTTGACCCGCCGGACGAGGCTGATGTCGAGCTTCACGAAGTCGGGGCGCAGGTCGATGATGTGCCCGAAGTTGGCAACGCCGGCGCCCGCATCGTCGACCGCCACGCGGACGTCGCGCCCGAGGGTCCGGATCGCATCACGCAGGCGCTCGTAGTCCTCGACCGTCTCGTGCTCGGTGATCTCCAGGACGAGTGGCCGGCCGGCGGCATGGAGGACGTCCCGCAACTGCCCGGCATGGGTGAGCAGCCGTGGTGACGCGTTGAGATCGAGGAAGACGCCCGACCGCAGGCCCTTGGCCGCGTCCACCGCAGCGCCCAATGTGGCCAGCTCGAGCTCCGGGCCAAGACCGACGGACCAGGCATCGGCGAAGCAGAGGTCCGGACGCTGACCGGAGTCAAAACGGGTGAGCGCCTCGTAGCCGACAACGTCGTGCGACGCGAGGTCCACGATTGGCTGGAAGACCGGATGGAACGATCGCGCTTCGAGCACGCCTCGGATCGTCTGCCGCACCGCATCCGCCTGGTCACGCTCGGCCTTCGCCGGCCCGAGCAGCGCACTCGCCACGACGGCGAACTCCTCGGCGGTCGACAGCCGATCGCGAAGTGGCGCCGCAGACACGACCGAGCAGGTACCGAGGCCGATGTCGCCGATGATCGCGTCGTGCCAGCGCAGGACCGCGTTGACCGTCCGATGAATCCCAAGGTCGCGCAGCGTCAGCTGATACGGGTTGTCGACCTGGTCCCACGCCCGCTCCCATAAGCCGTCCAGGGCGCGCGCCCTGACCCGGGCAGCGTGAGCCGGCATGAGCGGATGGCCAACGAGCCTGGCTGCCCGGGATCCCAATCCCTCGATCGCGACCGGCACGACGCTGTTGTCCGGGCCGTACATCCGGATGACCGCGAGATCGATCCCATCGAGCTGGAGGGCTTCCCTGCACACTTCTCGCGCTGTGTCCTCGAGGGTTGCCCCAGGTGTCAGGCGTTGCAGGGAGAACAGGGTCGCAGCCCGCTCGCTGATCTCGGCGGCGAGGCCGACACCCGCTCGGTGCTCGGCCGCGAGCGCCCGGGCCTCGCGCACGTAGAGATGCACCTGCCGGGCGACCCCGGTCACGATCACGGCCCCAGCGGCGATGCCGACGAGGTCGAGAACCGCGCCGCCATGGTAGATCGCCGCCGTGGCCAGGCTGGCGAGAATCGCAGCCACCGGGATCACCGTTGCGAGCATCGGCGCGAGCCGCTCGTACCTCGGGCTGTACGACGCGCGCGTGCTCCAGGTCATCCCACCGAAGGCGATCAGCAGGACTCCGGCGCTGAACGTGAAGTCGGACAGCCCGACCGTCGTCGGCGCAGCGGCGTCGCCGGACCACATCCACCAGGAGGCACCGATGAATGCGGCGCCCGAGAGCAGGGTCCATGGACCGCCCCAGGCCGGCCGAATACGTCGCCCGATCAGCGCGAACGCACATGCGGCGACCGTTGCGACAAGCAGCACCAGGCCGATCAGCCCGGTGCGGTCATCGGTAAGGTCGCGGTCCGCTGTCGAAGCGACGAGCACGACCCCGGTCAGGAACAGGATGAGGGCGTCGGTGGCGATACCGATCAGGAGGCCACGCTCCAGGCCGCCGAAGATGGCCGGCACGATCGCCGCCACGGCGATGGCCACACCCAGGACGAACAGGGCATCGCCGACCCCTGGGAGCGACAGGTCCCACGCGAGCATGCCGAGGGTGGCGCCCGCCAGCGACAGGGCGAGGGCAACAAGGAACCAGCGTGTCGTGCCGCTCCTGTGTCGGCACGCCAGGCCCAGGCCGGCCGCGGCTCCCGTGAGCGCGACCAGCTCCTGGATGTTGTCGGCGAGCAGGGCCGTCGGCCCACCGAGGATGGCGATCGCCGAGGCGACCACCGTCGCAACGGTCGCAGCCCGTAGTGCCAGCCTCGCGGCACCGATGGAAGCACGAGCACGCATCCATCGGGTGATGACCGATCGATGCTGCGATATCGACCCAGGGAGTGGAGCCGCGACCGGCTGAATGCGCATCTGCGCCCTCTGGCGGAGCCAGCCAATGCAGCAGCGCTGTCCCGGACGCGTGCTGGTCGTCGACCTTGCGCTGACCGTATGGAACATCTGGTCCGGATACAAGGACCCTTTCGGGCTATGCCCCCGCGACGATGAGAGGTGGCGCGCGATCAGAAAGGCGAACCTGCGGCGCCACGCCAGCGGTTGGCGGGTTGTGCGGCCCTTACCTGGGTGGCAGGGCCGCGGCGAGGATCGCGGTCACTCGTTCGATCGCGGCCGCATCGAGCTCACGGGAACGCGAGACGAGCTTGAGGATCGTCCGCTGGCTCTCCAGGCGGACACCCTCGAACTCGTCCGGGGCCTTTGCGAACCGGCTCATCGCAGTCGACGCGTGCCTGCAGGGCGAGAACTTGCCTGGCACGTCCCGAGGACATCCGTGGAGCCAGGCCTCGACTCGTGCGATCCTAGAGAGCATGGCTGATCCCCGCGCGACGGACGAGACCCGCATCGACCGCTGGCTGTGCGCGGTGCGGCTCGTGAAGACGCGCCCGGCGGCGACGCAGCTCTGTGACGCCGGCCACATCCTCGTGAACGGGAACGCCGCGAAGCCTTCCACGAAGGTCCGGGCCGGCGACCGGGTCGACGCGCTGATCGCCGGGCGCGAGCGCATCGTCGAGGTCGTGCGGCCGATCGAGTCGCGCGTCGGTGCCCCGGTCGCCGTGACGTGCTACGTGGACTACAGCCCGCCGCCGGTGGTGACGGAGGTCCGGCCGGGGATCATGGCTGTCCGGGGCGAGGGCCGGCCGAGCAAGCGCCTCCGCCGGGAGCTGGAGCGCCTGCGCCGGGCTGGCGACCCCTGAGCTTGGACCTGCCGCGGCTTCCGCCGAAGTCGCAGGCGCCAATTCCTTTCGTGGCCTGGAGGCAGGCGAGGTATCTGCCCCGGTCACCTGCTCTCCCTACGGCGCGATCCGTTCCCAGTCGCCACCGACAGCCGACCAGGTTACCGACCGGGCCGGCCCACCCTCCGGATCGAGAATCAGCTGGGGGTGGCCCTGCACCATGTTCAGGATGAGGATCCCCTTGCCGTCGGGCGACCAGGTCGCCACGGTGTCGTAGGCCAGGCTCGGACCCGTCTTGATGATCGTCCCGTCTGCGACTCGGAGCACCGCCCACGAGTAGATGAAGTAGCCGTTCGAGTCTCTGACGCCATCGGACCACTGGTACGCAATCCTGGTCCCGTCCGGCGACCAGACCGCCCAACCCGCCGCTGCAGCGCCTGCCGTCGCGTCGATCTGGCGGTCGCCAGTTCCATCTGCGTTCATGACATACAGAGCCGTCGTGGAGCCATCCGTCGTCGCGCGCTGAAGCGCGATCCGGGTCCCGTCCGGCGACCAGGCTGGGTACACCAGGTCGATCTGGTCATTGAGGCTCGTGAATGGGTTTACGACCGGTGTCAGGTTGCTCCCATCGATGCCCATGGTGTACAGGCCGATCTGCGATCCCACGTGCCCACGCACGACGATGCGTCCGCCGGCAGGCGGCTGGAAGGCCATCGGAGGGTCGATCGGGATGGCTGGGGTGATCACCCGGGGTGGGCTCGACTTGGTCGTGTCGAACACGTCGTAGGTGCTGTCGCGACTGGCGCTCATCATGACCACGATCGACCGGCTGTCTGGTGTCCAGGACCACCATCCGGGTTCCGCAGCCAGGGGCACGGTCGTGATGACTCGCGGCTGGCCGCCGTCTGCCGGAACGACGACGATATTCGTGAGCCCGGCCTTCGCCGCGTCGACGCGGCGAAGAAACCCGACAGTCGAGCCGTCGGGCGAGTAGCCGGGACGGAAATCGTAGGTCGGCCCGGAGACGATCGCCTGGGAGGTGCCCGTCACCGAGTCGCCGGCATAGATGTCGCCACCCGTGCCGTAGACGATGGCGCCGTTCCCGGCCGGGCCGAAGGGGGCCGGCAACCGGCGCCCGTGGCCGACGCCAGCCAGGATCCCGGCCATCACCAGGGTGAGGACGAGTAGCGCAACCAGGACGACGAGCCGCCACGACAAGGGCGGGATCCGCTCTTTGCCGGGCGCGCGCGCCGCCGGCAGCCACCACTCTCGAAAGACCCACGCCGGCCGCTGGCGGACATGCGAGATCCGCTCCAGGAGGGCGTCGGTGTACTCGGGCGGGGGACCTGCTCCAAGGCCTGCGAGGATGGCCGGCAGGTTGCGTTCGAGGCGCGGATCGAGGGTCATGGCAGCGTGCCTCCGACGCCGGCCGCAGGGGCAAAGGCGTCAGCCTGGAGCTGATCTCGCATGTGACCGAGGGCACGATGCAGCCGTGACTTCACGGTCCCGACAGGGACGCCAAGGCAACCCGCCACCTCCGTCAGTGGCAACCCAAGGTAGTAGTGGAGGACGACGATCGCCCGTCCGTCAGCATCGAGGCGGCGCAGGACGCCGTCGATGAGCTCGCGATCGGCCACCGATGCGGCCAGATCGGGCACATGGGGTGTCTCGAGAGCCGTGATCTCTACCTCGATCGGACGACGCCTTCGACGACGCACGGTCTCGAGACAGCAGTTGACCGTCAACCGATAGAGCCACGCCTCGAAATGGTCGGGATCACGCAACTGACGCAGATCTCGCCATGCCTTGGTCAAACCGTCCTGAACGGCGTCACGGGCGAGTTCGGGGTCGCGGAGGATGAGGCGAGCGGCCGAGTCGAGACGTCCGATCGTTCCCCGAACGAGCACCGCGAATGCGTCGTGGTCACCCCGCCTGGCGCGTTCGACGAGCGATCGCTGATCCACCTTCGTTCCGAGGCCTCAGTCCGTGTCCCGCCGGGTCTTGGAGCGGATTGACACGCCTGATGTTGACCTACGGTGCAAGTGGCCCGTCCCAGATCCACAGACCGCTCGAGTCTTGGGTCACGACCAGAACCTCGTGGAATGAAGCCAAGGTACCGGTTCCCGAGGCGAAAGTGCACGTGCCCGGGAGCGTCGCGATGTTGCAGTGGCCCGTTGCGGTCCCGCCTGCCACCTTGATCTCGGCCACGAGAGCATCGTTGCCGGGCCCGCTGTAGGAGATGCTGGATCCGGCCGGGATCGCACGGTAACTCGACGCCGTGACCGTGCAGATGTAGCCGGTGCACGACTTCACCAGATGAAACGCGCCCGTCGGCGATGGACTCGGCGCGGATGCCGACGGAGAAGGGGCGGGAGTGAACGGCGACGGCGACACAACCGCGGCTTCGGTCGGCTGGGGACTCGTCGCGGCGGGTGCACCGCTGCATGCGACGAGGAGCAGCGGCCAGACCGCCACCATCGCGGCGCTACGGAGGAACCAGGTAGGCCGCACAGACTCTGGGCTGGGACGCATCACTCCAAGACCTCCTTCGGGCGCGGGCGAGGGTGTCAAGCCCCGAAGCGCGCCGCACCAGCGCAACCATGGTGGTCGTGCATACCTACTTGGTGCCGGCGGGAGCCAAACGGTTCTCGGCTGGACCGTGGGTTGCGGATCGCCCGGAACCACGTTCCTTCGTGATCCGTTCCCCGGCGCACATGGCGTTGGGGACACCAGCAGGCGATCCGGCCCG
>JADGQH010000109.1 GCA_017881985.1 Chloroflexota bacterium
ATCTCGCGCTGGGCGAAGAGCCAGTCCACCTCGCGCTTGAGGGTCGCAAGATCCTCGAAGCTCTGGTAGACGCTCGCGAAGCGGATGTAGGCGATGTGGTCCAGCGCCCGGAGCTTCTCCATGGCGAGCTCGCCGACTCGCGCCGATTCGACCTCCGAGGTGCCGCCCGCACGGAGCGCGGCCTCGATCTCGTCGACCGCCCGCTCGGCGGCGCCGTCGGGGACCGGCCGCCGCGTGAGCGCCTTGCGCAGCCCGGCGGCCAGCTTCTCGCGATCGAACTCCTGGCGGACGCCGTCCCGCTTGATCACGACGAGCCTGGCGGCCTCGATGCGCTCGTACGTCGTGAAGCGCGTCCCGCAGGCCAGGCACTCACGCCGCCGACGGATGGTCGCCGCATCGTCGAGGTCACGGGAGTCCACCACCCGCGAGTCACGCGACTCGCACTGCGGGCAGTGCATCGGCCACTCCTCCGCTCCTGACCACTACATCTTGTGGTGCTGGGTCACGATACCACGACATAGCGGCCCCTCGGGAGCCTGAGAGCGCCGACCAACCGGCGCTCCCGGCGGCCGTCACGCCGTGGAACGCCGGTCACTCGGTCGATCGGCCGCTGAACCAGCGGGGCGCGTTCTGCGAGGGCCGCGGCGACCGCAGGTTCGTCGCGATCTCCACGATCGCCTCCCGGGCGTGGAGGATGTTGAGGTAGCCGCGCTTGATCGCGGTCTGGCCCTCGGCCCCGCGAGCCCGGCCGACGCTGGCAGCCGTCAGCGTCGCGCATCCGTGGTCGACCATGTCGAACGCGCGCGCCGCGCGATCCAGCTCCTCTCCGAGCCGGTCGCGCAGGTGCTCGTAGCCGGTCGGCGCGACAAGCGCGTCCGTTTCCGCGCGGTAGCGCGCCATCCCGTCACGGGCTGCCTCGAGCGTCTCGAGGATCGTGTCCGCCGCCACCTGCCCGCGGCGCACGGCGTCGATCCGCTCCGCGGCGCCCGACAGGCTGGCCGCGATCCGCGTGGCGAGGTCGCCCGCCGACAGCCGGAAGCCGTCCAGCTCCCGGGTCTGGGCAACGACCCGCGCGGCACGGCGCAGGACGAGCACGAAGCTGACGGCCAGGAGCGCGAAGAGCAGGAGCGGGATCGTGAAGAGGAGCGTTTCCGTCATTGTCCGTCGCCCTAGCCTGCCCGCGCGCGAAGCGCGGCCGCAAGCGCCGGGACGACGGCCGCCAGGTCCGCCACCACGAACAGGTCCGCGAACTCGCCGATCGGGGCATCCGGGTCGCGGTTGACCGCGACGATCGTCTCGGCGGTCTGCATCCCGACCTTGTGCTGGATTGCCCCCGAGACCCCGAACGCAAGGTAGACGGCCGGCTTCACGGTCTTGCCGGTCTGGCCGATCTGGATTGCATAGTCGACCCAGCCGGCGTCGACCGCGGCGCGCGTGGCCCCGACCGCGCCGCCGAGCAGCCCCGCGAGCTCTCCCAGACCGGCGAACCCTTCCGGCCCACCCACGCCCCGGCCGCCAGAGACGATGACGCGGGCCCCGTCGATGCTCGGGCCGGTGGACTGCGCCACGATGCGCTCGACGACGCGGACGGGCGCCACGTCGAGGCCTTCGACAGCAGCGCCAGCCTCCACGCGGCCGGGAGCGGCGAGCGGCTCCGCCACGACCATGTTCGAGCGAAGGAGAATTATCCCTCGGTCCCCGGTGAAGGCGCTGGTGGTCACGATCCGCCCGCCGAAGGGCTGCATCTCCACTCGCGGCCCGGCCGGCACGCCCTCCGCCGCGTTTCCCCAGGCGAGGCCCGTGGCGCCCACGAGCACCCCGACCTCCAGGAGGGCCGACAGCGCGCCGGCGAGATCGCGACCATCTGGCGTTGCGCCCACCACGACGTACGACGGTGGCTCCGTCGCCGCCCCGACCAGCGCCGCGACTCGCGCGGCAATCACCGCCGCAGCCGTCTGCTCCAGCGCCTCCGGGGAGCGCACCGTCAGGACGACCGGGAGGAATGTCGCCAGGCTCGCCGCCGCCCCATCGGGCTCGGCAGCCACGATCACACCGCGCACGTCGAGACTCCCGGCCTCGCCGAGGGCTCGAGCCGCCGTCGCCGCCTCGCCGGAGAGCTTCGTGAGCGCGCCGGCGGCGTCGACCTCGCCGACGACCCAGACGCCGCCCATCAGAGGGCCCGCCGTTCGACGAGGAAGTCGACGATCGCCGCGGCGGCCGCAGCGGGGTCCAGGTCGCGAACCACGCGCGTCGAGCCGCGTGCGGCGGGCGCGCGGGTGTCGAGCAGCGTCGTGGTGGCGTGCGCACCGCCGACGGGTCGGTCATCGAGCCCGATCTCCGCGAGCGTCCGGGTCGCGATCTCCTTCGAGCGCGCGCCCATGATCCCGCGCAGCGACGGATAGCGGGGCTCCCCCAGGAGCTGCGTCCCGGCCACGACCGCGGGCAGGGCCGCTTCCAGCACGTCGTGGCCGACGGCGCTGATGCGCTCCACGCGCACGCCGCCTTCGAACGGCTCGATCTTCCGCGCGTGGGAGAGGTAGGGGTGGTGGAGCAGGGTTGCGATCGCGGACCCGACCACCCCCCCGCCGCCGTCGGACGTGTCGGCCCCGGCAAGCACGAGGTCGTACTCGAGCGTGCGCAGCGCGGCGGCGAGCACCTGGGCGGTGGACCATGCGCAGGCGCCCGCGAGGCCCGGATCGGTCACCAGGACCGCGCGTGCGGCGCCCATCGCGAGGGCCTTGCGGATCGGATCGGTCATGCCGGCCGGCGCCATCGAGAGGAGGGTCACCTCGCCCCCGTGCGCCTCCACGAGCTGGAGCGCGGCCTCGAGGACGTACTCGTCGTTGCCGTTGATCACCGCGCTCACGGAGCGGTCGAGCCGCCCATCGGCGCCGAGGCGTTCCTCGCCCGGGTCGGGCACCGGCTTCATGAGCACCACGATCCGCACGATCTGGATCTCTCCCTGCGTGAAGCGAACGGGTGGGGACTAGGCGTCGCGGGCGAGCAGCGCCCGGGCGATGACGAGCCGCTGGATCTGCTGCGTCCCTTCGTAGAGCTGGGTGATCTTCGCGTCGCGCATCATCCGCTCCACTGGGAAGTCATCGAGGTAACCGTAACCGCCGAAGACCTGGACCGCATCGGTGGTGACGGCCATCGCCGCGTCCCCCGCCACGAGTTTACACAGCGCCGACCACCGCCCCGCGTCGGGGGCGCCTCGCTCGATCTCATCGCAGGCGGTGTACAGGAGCTGCCGCGCCGCCTCGGTCCGGGCGTCCATATCCGCGAGCAGCCCCTGGACCAGCTGGAACTCGCCGATCGACTTGCCGAACTGGCGCCGCTGGCCGGCGTACGCGGCGGCCGCGTCGAGCGCTCCCTGCGCGATTCCCACCGCCTGTGCCGCGATCCCGGGCCGCGACCGGTCCAGCGTGCGCATCGCGAGCCCGAAGCCGTCGCCCTCGGCCCCGATCCTGTTTGCGACCGGCACCCTCACGTCGTCGAAGGCAAGCTCCGCGGTCGGCGAGCCGCGGATGCCCATCTTGTGCTCGAGCCGGCTCACGGAGAAGCCCGGGCTGGTCGTCTCGACGACGAACGCGGAGAGCCGGCGACGGCGATCTGCCTCCGGGTCCGTCACGGCGAAGACCGTCACGAGGCTCGCGACGCTCCCGTGGCTGATGAAGCGCTTCGTGCCGGAGATCAGGTACGTCTCCCCGTCGCGAACCGCGCGGGTGCGCACGGCCGCCGCGTCGGAGCCGGCATCGGCTTCGGTGAGGGCGAAGGCGATCAGGTCGCTCCCGGCGGCGAGCCCCGGTACGAACCGGTCGAGCTGTTCCTCGGTCCCGGCGAGGAGCAGCGGCAGCGCGCCGAGCTCCTGGACGGCGAGGATCAGGCCGGTCGTGGCGCAGGCGGATGAGAGCGCCTCGATCGCCAGGCAGACCGTCAGCAGGTCCGCCCCCAGCCCGCCGAATCGCTCCGGGAAGGGAAGCCCCAGGATCCCCTGCTCCGCGAGCAGCAGCCGCAGGTCCTCCGGGAAGGTGGCCGTCCGGTCGATCTCCGCGGCGCGCGGCGCGACCCGCTCACGGGCGAGCGTCTGCACCGCGTCACGGATGGCGCGCTGGTCGTCGGTGAGCCGGCCGAGGGCTGGGGCTGCCGTCACGGGCCGATCCTAGCACCGGCCGCCGTGCGGGCGATGCGCGCGTGGCACCTGTCGGGCGCCCAAGATTCAGCCGTCAGCCGCCGGCCTCGTTCCCCCACCCGACGTGCTCATGCGGGCCGCGCAGCGTCTCGAGCGCGTGATCCAGGACCGGCTCGAGCACGGCAAGCGACTCGAGCGCGGCGCGCGGGCTGCCCGGCAGGTTGACGATCAGCGTCTTCCCACGAACGCCGACCACCGCCCTCGACAGGATCGCCATCGGCGTCTTGGCGCGCCCGTCGGCGCGCATCGCCTCCGCGAAGCCGGGCACCTGGTAGTCGATCACCGCGAGGGTCGCCTGGGGCGTCACGTCGCGCGGCGTGAGGCCGGTCCCCCCGGTCGTGACGACCAGCGGGTGCCGCGACGCCGCGGCCACGAGCATGGACTCGATCCGCCGGCGCTCGTCGGGGACCATCTCGCGCTCGACCGCGAAGCCGAGCGTGGCCAGGCGCGCGGCGAGCCCGTCGCCGGACGTGTCCGCCCGATCGCCCGTCGAGCCGCGATCGCTGACGGTGAGGATGAAGGCGGTCCGGGCGCCGGCTGCCATCGATCAGGGCCCCGGCCGGCGCCCCGGCCGACGGATCCCGCCCGCCCGTGCCGGGCCACGGACGCCCTTCGGGCGGGCCACGGGCGACGTGGTTGGGACGAACCCGCTCATGGGCACGCCGGCCGTTGGGGCGGCTGGTGCCGGCGGGAGGTCGGATCCCTCGCGCCGCCACTCGCCCGACTTGCCGCCAACCTTGCTCACGAGGCGGACATGCCGGATCTCGACGCCTTTCTCGACGCCCTTCACCATGTCGTAGACCGTGAGGGCCGCGACGCTCGCGGCGACGAGCGCCTCCATCTCGACCCCGGTCGGCCCCACCGTTGCCGCCTCGGCCCGGATGCGAAGGGCGGACGCGGCGCGATCCGGGGTAATGGAGACCACCAGGTCGGTCAGCGCCAGGGGATGGCAGAGCGGGATCAGGTCGGACGTCCGCTTGCCGCCCATGACGCCCGCGATCTCAGCGACCGTCAGGACATCGCCCTTCGGGCCCCGCCCGTCGATGACCAGGCTCAGCGTCTCCTGGCTGCAGACCACCTCCGCCTCGGCCACGGCCCGGCGGGCGGTGATCGGCTTGGCCGAGATGTCCACCATCCGCGGCCGGCCGCCGCGGTCCACGTGGGTCAGCCGGCGGCGACCCGCCCGGGGCTGCGATCGCTCGTCCATGCCACCTCCGTGCCGGGAATCCGCCCGGTCGGGTGCCGGGCGGCCGGCTCCTGTGCGGACCGTCAGGCCCGGTCGAGCCACCAGAGATCGACCCCGGCGCCCGCCGGCAGGCCCGCGACCGATTCTGGCACGACCGCGAGCGCGTCGGCGGCCGCGAGCGCCGAAAGCTGGTGGCTCTCCTGCCCGCCTGCAAGCGAGACTCGGACGCGGCCCATCGCGTCGCGGATCGGCGTCCCGGTGAAGGGATCCCGGAGCGCCGCCACTCGCAGGAAGGTCCGTCGACCGATGGACTTCGTGACCGGTTCCTCGAGAACAGCGGCGTCCACCGGCCGCAACAGCGCATCGTCGGCGCGACCGGCGAGGCGGCGCAGGGCCGGCCGGACGAACACCTCGAACGTCACGAAGACCGAGACCGGGTTCCCGGGCAGCCCGAACAGGAGGACGGGCGCGCCCGCCGGAGCGCCGGGCCGCGGGGCGGTGCCGAAGGCGAACGGCTTGCCCGGCTGGAGCGCCGCGCGCCACAGGTCCACCGTGCCGACCTGGGCGAAGGCGCCGCGCACCACGTCGTACGGTCCCACCGAGACGCCGCCGCTGACGATCACGAGGTCCGCCTCCTCGAGCGCCGTGCGAAGGAGATCGAGCGTGGGCTCCAGGCGGTCCGGGGCGATGCCAACGTGGCGCGCATCGGCGCCGGCAGCCGTGCAGAGCGCCACGAGCGCCGGCCCGTTCGAATCCGGGATCCCGGCACTCCCCAGGTCGCTGCCGGCCCGTCGAAGCTCGTCCCCCGTTGAGAGCACCGCCACCCGCGGCCGGCGATGGACCGTCACGTTCGCCACGCCACCGGCGGCGATGATCGCCAGCTCCGCCGGGCCGATGGCGCGGCCGGCCGAGAGGATTCGGCGTCCCGCCTGCAGGTCGCTCGCGCGGAGCCGGACGTTCCGGACCGGCTGGGTCGCCTCGTGGACCTCGATCCGCGCAGGCAGAGGCCCGGTGGCCTCGCGACCGCGCAGCCCGGCCGACCCGTCGGTGGCGATCGGTGTCGTCTGCTCCACCGCAACGACCGCGTCCGCCCCGGGCGGCATCGGGGCGCCGGTCGCGATCCGCATCGCGGTTCCCGGGAGCACGGCCGTCTCGGCCGCGCCGCCCGCGGCGACCTCACCGGTCACCCGCAGCATGGCCGTCGAGGTCTCGGTCGCGCCGGCGACATCGGCCGCACGGATCGCATACCCGTCCATGGCCGAGTTGTCCCACGGCGGCAGGTCGGTGGCGGCCGAAACGTCCTCGGACAGCACGCGGCCGAGGGCGTCGGCGAGCGCCACCGTCTCGGGTGCCAGGGCGGCCGGGATGGCGGCCAGCACCTGGGCCCGCGCAACCTCGATCGGGAGCAGCTCGTTCATCGCCGGAGCCGCGCCTGCCGCGATCGCTCGTGGACCAGCCGGCCGATCCCGTACCGCGTGAGGATCCCGACGAGCTGTCCGCCGTCAACGACGGGCAGGCCCTCGACGTTGGACGCCTGGAGCCGCTCCAGGGCGGAGCCCAGCCCGTCGCCGGTGGCCACCGCCGGGAGCAGGTCGGCGGGCGTCATGGCGGCCACCGCCTGCGTTCGCGGCCACGCGGATCGTCCCGCGCGCCGGAGCTCGCGCCGCCCGACGAGCCCAACCAGGCGCTCGCCGGACATGACGCGGACCATGGAGACGGGCTCCGGGCCGGACAGCACGGCCGCGAACGTGTCCAGCGTTACCTGCGGCGGGACCATTGGGAGGTCTCGCTCCATCGCGTCACCGACCGTCGCGTCCGCGATGAGCCCCTCCAGGGCCTCCTGGCGAGCCTGGGCGCCGCTGGAACCCCGGACGAACCAGCCCAGCATCCCCAGGAAGAACCCGTCGACGAGGTCGCCGGTGAACGCCAGCAGCACGCCGCCGCCCATCATCCCGAGGCCGATCAGGCGGCCGGCGGCGCCGGCGATCCGCGTGCCGCGTCCCTCCTCCCCGGTCAGCTGCCAGGCCAGCGCCCGCAGGAGACGGCTGCCGTCGAGCGGGAAGACCGGTGCCAGGTTCACCAGCCCGACGAAGCAGCTCAGCAGCCCGACCACCGCCAGGGCTTCCCCGAGCGCCTGGGCCGCGACGCTCGAGGCGGTCGGAGTCCCGACGAAGCCCGCGACGGTGAGCGCGGCCACCCCGATCACGATGCTCGCCAGCGGTCCGGCGACGGCAATCGCGGCCTCCCAGGCGGCCGAGCGCGCGCCGCGTTCCGCCGCGGCGACCCCGCCGAACAGGAGGAGCGTCACCGACGCCGGCGCCACGTCCGCTCGGCGCCCGACCGCGAGGTGCGCCAGCTCATGGAGCAGCACCGCACAGAAGAAGCCGGCGCCTGCAGCCACTGCCACGGCCCAGGCCAGGCCGTTCGGCCAGCCCGGATAGCGCCCCGGCAGGTCCACGGCCCCGAGTGACGCCACGAGGAACGCCGCGATCAGTGTCCACGACAGGTGGATCCGGATCTCCGTGCCCAGGAGCCGCGCCACCGGGACCCCCCGCATCAGCACCTCAGGCGTCCCGGAGCGCGCGGTGTCGCGCAAACGCCCAGGTGGCGAGGGTGAGCAGGAGGCCGACGATCGCGATCGCGACGCTCGTCTCCGTCCAGAACGCGTCCGGGAAGAGTTGGACCAGGCGGTCGGTGGCGGGATCGAAGCTCCACGTCCCGGGGGCGAAGAAGATGTCGTGGAACAGGGTGAACGCCTGCTCGAAGGCGAGCGCGAACGCGACCCCGACCACCACCGCGCCGATGGCGAGGATGGCCGATCCACGGGCGACCGCACGCCAGTACCAGGCCGCGCCGCGGGAACGGATCCCGCCGACCACCAGGACCGCCGCGGCCAGGAGCACCAGCCCGAAGAAGGCGACGACCACTCCGCGCACGTTGGCCATGTGGGCGCGCTCTCGTTCGTTGAAGACCGGCGTGCCGTCGACGGACTGGGCGAACGTGCCCGGGCCGAGGTAGACCTCGGCGAGGACCGAGTTCGTGACCGTCCGGACCGTCTCGGGCGTGTAGCCCGTCCACAGGTCGGCGCGTGTGCGGCCCTGCTCGAACGAGACCCAGACGGGGTTGAAGAAGAGCCCGATCGCGATCCCCACGAGCGTGAGGATCGTGGCAGACCCGAAGACGAGTCCGGCCGGCGACCGCCGGGCTCGTTCCCGAGACGACGCCGCCGCGACGATCGTCATTCGTCCTGCAGCGTTCGGGCCTGTTCCCACCACGTCTCGACGACGAGATCGGTGGGCGGCACGACCTGAAGCCGCCCGGCGGCCCGGGCGATCGCCGCGCGGAACGTGTCAAGGTCCACCTTCAGCACCGCGCCCAGCCCCTCGAATCCCGCGAACGCGAACAGGTCGTGCTCCGGCGATCCGAACCCCGCGAGATTGAGGAGCAAGGCCTCGTCGCGCCAGCGGAGCACGTCGTTCGTGGACGCGTCCACCTGGTCGGCCAGGGTCTGCCGTCGCGTCGGGGTCTCGGACACCTCCAGCAGGAGACCGGTCGTGAAGACGCCCTGGCGCGCAAGGCGCTCGCGGTGGATCGGCTCGATGCGGGTGAGCTCGGCGATCGGCGGCACGGACGCGGGTCCTCCGGCAGGGTGATGCGTGGAGAGGCCATTGTACGGTCCGACGTCTCCGACGCCCCACGGAGCGCACGTCCGTCAGGTGCGCCCGGTCGGGTCCCCGTTGACCTCCCATGGAACGGCTGCCAGGTGGCGGCGGACGTGGCGGCGACGGCTGGATTCAGACGTCCTTCAGCGTTCGACGCGAGACTGCGGCTGGCCGACGCGCATCCGGCACATCGGCCCGGTCATCCGGCTGTCTCGCGGCCCATTCGCGGACCTCCATCCGCGGGCCTCCGCGACGCGGCACGACCGACAGGGGGGTGAAGGGTGGATGAGCCCGTCCGGGCGCGCCTGAGCCGGCGGCGGTTCCTCGCATCGCTTGGTCTTGCCGCGGCCGGCGGCGCCGCGGCCGTGCTCGCCGCCGCGGAGCTCGAGAGTGCCAACGGGCAGGCCCGCCCCACCGCGACTGGCGCATCCCTCGGGGTGCTGGATGGGACCCCCGCTCCGACGTCTCCGCGGCCGTCCGCTGACTACTCGGCGTTCCGGCACCATTACCGATCCCGTCCCGACCTGACGCCGCCGCAGGTCCTCGTGCAGGTTCCAGCGGGCGCCGTGGCGCCCGGGCTCCTGTTCTGCACGCCATCGAACGGCAGCGGAAGCGACGGGCCCGCCATCTTCACCAACGAGGGCGAGCTGGTCTGGCTCCGGCCGGACAGCGGGACGCAGGTCACCAACTTCCACGTGGTCGATCTTGGCGGGCAGCCCACCCTCGCGTGGTGGGAGGGGTCCGTCAACGGCGGGATCGG
>JADGQH010000335.1 GCA_017881985.1 Chloroflexota bacterium
CCCGACGACCTGCACCTCACCGCGGAGGCGCTCGCCGCCGGCCGGCTCCTCGACATCGACCTGCTCGACCACCTCGTCATCGGCCACGCGGCGTTCGTCTCGTTGCGCGACCGCGGCATCTCGTTCGACCGGCCCGGCTCCAGCGGCCTGCGGGCCGCGGCCGGATGAGCGGCGTCCGGTTCGACGGGCACGGAGGTTGACGGGACGAGCCCGGGATGCCCCTCCTGACCGAACCGCCGCGGGCGGTATACTCCCCGGGCGTCCGCGCCCGGTCGCGCCGCCTCGCGCCGGTCGCCCTCGCGACGCGCCCCGAGCTCCACCCGAACCCTCAGTCCAAGGAAACCCGCCCGCATCATGCTCGACGCGCTCCTCGGAATCTTCTCCCGCGACATCGGGATCGACCTCGGGACGGCCAACACGCTGGTCCACGTCCGCGACCGCGGGATCGTGATCAGCGAGCCCAGCGTGGTCGCGATCGACGCGAAGACCCGCAAGGTCCTCGCGATCGGCGCCGAGGCGAAGCGGATGGTTGGCCGGACACCGGCCAACATCGTCGCCATCCGTCCGCTCCGCGACGGGGTCATCAGCGACTTCGACGTGACGGAGCAGATGATCAAGTACTTCGTCCACCGGGTCCACGATCGGATCGGCCTGATCCCGCGGCCGCGCATGATCCTGGGCGTCCCGTCCGGCGTCACCGAGGTGGAGAAGCGCGCCGTCCGGGATGCTGCGCTCAACGCCGGAGCACGCTGGGCGCGCCTCATCGAGGAGCCGATGGCGGCCGCGATCGGGGCCGGCCTCCCGGTCTCCGAGCCGACCGGCAGCCTGATCGTCGACATCGGCGGCGGCACCACCGAGGTCGCCGTGATCAGCCTGGGCGGGATCGTGGTCAGCCGGAGCATCCGCATCGGCGGCGACGAGATGGACGTGGACATCGTCAACTTCGCCCGTCGCGAGTACAACCTGCTCCTCGGCGAGCGAACGGCCGAGGACATCAAGATCGCGATCGGGTCGGGCTACCCGGGCGACTGGGACAGCCAGCGCGTGCTGCTCCGCGGCCGCGACCTGCTGACCGGCCTGCCGCGCGGCGTCGAGGTGGGCGCCGACCAGATCCGCGAGGCGATCGAGCCCTCCGTCCAGCAGATCGTCGACACGATCAAGGACACCATCGAGGAGACCCCGCCGGAGCTGGTCGCCGACATCATGGACCAGGGCGTCGTGCTCGCCGGCGGCGGGGCGCTCCTCCTGGGCCTCGATCGGCGCGTCGCGGAGGCCACCCAGATGCCGGTCCACATCGCGGACGACCCGCTGACCTGCGTCGCGCGCGGGACCGGCGTCGTGCTCCAGGAGCTGGATCGCATGAGCCGGGTGCTGGTCTCCGACACGTACGCCCGGCCGCCGCGCTAGGCAGCCGAGGGTCGACGATCGTGTCGGGCCGCCTCCTGGGATACGGGCACCGGGCGCCGCGAGTGGTGCGACGGCGCCTCGTCGCCTACGGGATCCTGCTCTTCATCTCCATCCTGCTCATGGCGACGAGCTCCACGTCGGTCGCCCAGGAGCTCCAGCGCGGCCTGGCCTTCGCGCTCTCCCCGGCCCAGGACGCGGTCAACGCCGTGGGTGTCCAGGCCCGGTCCGTGATCGGCGCGGTTGCCGAGATCGACCAGCTGCGACGCGACAATGGGACGCTCAAAGCGGAGAACGAGCGGCTCACGGCGGAAAACCTCCGCCTCGGGGCGCTGGGACCCGAGAACGAGCAGCTGTCCACGCTCCTCCAGATCCGCGGCTCGTTCCAGTACTCGACCGTCGCGGCGCGCGTGATCGGGCGCGACGTCGCCGACGTGAGCCGGGTCGTGACCATCGACCGCGGGACGCTGGACGGGCTGAGCGTCGGCGACGTGGTCGTGGGCCGTGGCGGCGCGCTCGCGGGACGGGTCACCCAGATCGGGTCGCATGCCGCCCGCGTGGTGCTCATCAACGATCCGACGTCGACCGTGATCGGCGAGGTCGTCTCGAACCGCGCGACCGGCGAGGTGGTCGGGGCGCTCGGGGGGCAGCTCGTCATGGACAAGGTCGATGCCACGCAGCGGGTCACCATCGGCGACGAGGTCGTCACGGCCGGGATCACGCTCGGCAGCGGGATCCGGTCCCCCTACCCGAAGGGCCTCGTCATCGGCCAGGTCATCGATGCGACGCGCGACCCGAACGCGGTCATCCAGACGGCGTACCTGGACCCGGCAATCGACCTGGATCGCCTTGAGGTGGTGCTCGTGATCACGGACTACCAGGGCGGGATCCCCGATGTGACGGACCTGCCCACCGACCAGGTGAACCCGGATGGGACGCTGCCCGGCTCGGAGCAGCCGTTCGCGACGCCCGCCCCGACGCCGCGCGCGACGAAGCGCCCCACGGCGTCGCCGTCGACGAGCCCGGCGCCATGAAGGGCGTGATCCTGGCGGGCGGGACGGCGACCCGGCTCTTCCCGCTCACCATCGTGACGAACAAGCACCTCCTGCCGATCTACGACCGCCCGATGATCTACTACCCGCTCGAGACGCTGGCCGGGATGGGCATCCGGGAGGTGATGGTGATCGTCGGCGGGAAGAGCGTCGGCGACGTCGTGGAGCTCCTCGGCGACGGCGAGCACTTCGGGCTCCGCCTCACCTACCGCTACCAGCGCGGCGCGCTCGGCATCGCCCACGCCATCGGGCTGGCCCGGGACTTCGTCGGCACGGACGCGTTCTGCTGCGTTCTTGGCGACAACATCCTGCGGGGCCCTGCGCTCGCGGCCGTTGCCCACGAGTTCGAGACCGGGCCGTGGGGAGCCGGGACGCTTCTCTACCAGGTGCCCGACCCGGAGCGGTTCGGGGTCGCCGAGCTGGCCGCCGACGGCAGCGTCACCGGGTTCGAGGAGAAGCCCGCGCACCCGAAGAGCGACCTGATCCCGATCGGCGTCTACTTCCTGCGCCCGGATGCCTTCGGCGTCATCGACCGCCTCGCGCCGTCCGGGCGCGGCGAGCTCGAGATCACGGACGT
>JADGQH010000014.1 GCA_017881985.1 Chloroflexota bacterium
GCGGAGCTCGCCGTGCCCGACCGGCTCGAGGTCGTGGTGGCGCTCCGCGGGCGGCGTCGCAGGCTCGACGAGGCGGCGGCGCGCGCCCTGGCCGGCTCCTCGCGCCGGGTTGCGGCGGAGCGGCGCGCCCTCGACGGCCTGCGGCCCGCGACGCGGCTGGCGGCCGCGCGGGAGCGGGCCGGGTACCTGCTGGACCGCGCGACCGCCGCCATCTCGGAGCGGATTGCCGTCGATCGCCGCGCGGCCGAGCATGCCGCACGCGACCTCGGGCCACTTGTCGGGGGACGCCTCCGGCGCGAACGCGGGCGGCTCGCGACGGCGTCGGCGGCTCTCGGCGCGCTGGGTCCCGAGGCGACGCTCGCCCGCGGGTACGCGATCGTCCGCCGCGCCGAGGATGGCGCGATCGTCCGCGATCCCGCCGAGTCGCCGGCCGGGACGCGGCTCCGCCTGCGCGTGGCCCGCGGCGAGCTGGCCGCACGCGCCGAGGGCGACGAGCCTGCCGCCCCTTCCGGGGGCGAAGCACATCGCTGACCTGCTGGTCTTCGTCGCGCTCGTCGGCCTCATCGGTGCGGCCGGGGTCCTGCTTGGTATGCTCGCGGCACGGCGGCTGGGTGCCTGGGACGACCGGCGATCCGCCGCCGCGGACGCAGCCACGGCACGGGGCGTGCCCGAGCCGGCGACCGACGACCCGGGCCAGGATGGAGGCGAGACCGTTGACTGAGGCGCTCGTGGCGCTCGAGACCCTGACCTTCGACGCGGCCCTCGCGGAGCTGGAGCGGACCGTCGCGGAGCTCGAGGCGGGCGGCCTCCCGCTGGAGCAGACGATCGCTCGCTACGAGCGGGGCGTCGCCCTGGAGCAGCGCTGCGAGCAGCTCCTCGCCGATGCCGAGCTGCGCGTCCGGCGGCTCGTCGAGGGGGCGCGGGGAGCGCTGGCCGTGGCCGAGCTCCGGCTCGACGCCGACGCCGCCGAGACGCCGCCGGGCGCTCTCCCGGGGACCGGAGAGTAGACTCCCGGGATCGCCCGGCGGGCACCAACGCGGGTCTCCGTCCTCGGCGAACGCCATCCGATACGAAGCCGCGTCCCGCGGCGCACGAGCACGCCGAACCAAGGAGCCAGCGCGTGGCGATCCTGCCGACTCTCCATGGCCCGGGCGATCTTCGCGGCATGAGCGAGCCCCGGCTCGCGGAGCTTGCCGAGGAGATTCGCCGGGCGATCATCTCCACCGTCGCCACGACCGGCGGCCACCTCGGCTCCTCGCTCGGCGTGGTGGAGATCACCCTTGCCCTCCACCGCATCCTCGAGTCGCCCCGCGACCGTATCGTCTGGGACACCGGCCACCAGGCCTACCCGCACAAGTTGCTCACGGGGCGCTACGCGCGGTTCGGGACGCTTCGCCAGCTCGGCGGGATCGGCGGCTTCCCGCGCCGCAGCGAGTCGGACCACGATGTCTTCGACGGCGGCCACGCGGGGACGGGCCTCTCGATCGCGGCGGGGCTTGCGACCGCGCGGGACGTGCGCCACGGGATGGAGCGCATCGCGGTGGTCGTCGGCGACGCCGCGCTCATGAGCGGGCTCTCGCTCGAGGCGCTCAACGACCTGGGCCACCGCCACACGCCGGTCCTCATCGTCCTCAACGACAACGAGATGTCGATCAGCCCGTCGGTTGGCGCGCTCTCGAAGTACCTCTCGGAGATCAAGCTCTCCACCGCCTGGCAGCAGTCGAAGCGCGGCTACGACCAGTTCGTCGAGCGGGTGCCGATGGTCGGGCCGACCGCCCTCGAGTTCAGCCGGCGCGTCCGCAAGTCGGTCGTCAGCTTCGCCCAGCCGGGCCAGCTCTTCGAGGATCTCGGGATCACCTACATCGGCGTCGTTCCCGGCCACGACCTGCGGACGCTCGAGCACACGTTCCGCAGCGCCCTTGCCCTCGACGCGCCGGTCCTGGTCCACGTCCGGACCCAGAAGGGCCGCGGCTACCACCCGGCGGAGAAGGACCAGGTCGGCTTCCACGGCGCCGCGCTGCCGCCCATGACCGACTCCCACGAGGCCCGCCGGGGCGGGTCGGCCAGCCCGTTCGGCGCCGGCGAGATCAGCGCCGTCTCGACCGGGGCCGGTGCACGCAACGGCAGCGCGGTCCGCCCGGCGGCGGAGCAGGCGGCCCAGGCGAAGCAGCCCAACTACACCTATCACTTTGCGCAGGAGATCGTCGCCGCGGCGCGCGAGGATCGCCGGATCATCGCGATCACGGCCGGCATGCCGACCGGGACCGGGCTCAATCGGTTCCAGGCCGAGTTCCCGGACCGCTTCATCGACGTCGGGATCGCGGAGCAGCACGCGGTCGCGCTCGCGACCGGGATCGCCCTCGGCGGCGGGCGGCCGGTCGTCGCGATCTACGCCACCTTCCTCCAGCGCGCGTTCGACCAGATCGTGCACGACGCAGCGCAGAACGACCAGCCGATCCTGATCGGCGTGGACCGTGCCGGCCTCGTCGGCGAGGACGGGACGAGCCACCAGGGGATGTTCTCGTACCCGGCCCACCGCCAGATCCCGAACCTCGTCATCGCCGCACCGAAGGACGAGCAGGAGCTGCGCTCGCTCGTCCGGACCGCGCTCGCCCAGGATCACCCGTTCGCGCTCAACTACCCACGCGACGCCGGCTTCGGGGTGCCCGAGCGGACGCCCGAGGTCCTCCCGGTGGGGCGTGGCGAGGTCCTGCGGGAGGGGACCGACATCCTGCTCGTCGGGTTCGGGCCGATCGTCGCCCGGGGGCTCGAGGTCGCCGACGCGCTTGCCGCCGGCGGATGGTCGGTCGGCGTGATCAACGCCCGCTTCCTCAAGCCGATGGACCGCCAGCTGATCCTGGACCAGGCCCGCGGCAAGCGCCTCGTGGTCACGCTCGAGGAGAGCACCGCGATCGGCGGGTTCGGCTCCGCGGTCCTCGAGGTGCTCGAGGAGGCGCGACTCGCCGATCCGGCATACCGCGAGGTTGCCCTCAGGATCGTGGGCATCCCGGGCGATCGGTTCGTCGACCACGGGTCGGTGGGCGACCTGCGCAGGCTGATCCGCCTCGACACTCCCGGAATCCTGGCCCAGGTGCACGAGACGCTGGAGCTGCTCCGCGCCACGCCGCCTGCCGCGACTGTCCGCCCGCCCTCGGCAACGGCGCCTGCCTGACGGTGCTGCGGCGCCGGATGGCGCTGCCGCGCCGGAGCCGCCACAGCGCCGGTTAGCGCCACGGCGCCCGGATGCGTCGGAGTGCAGCGGTGCGTGGCATGATCGCGCGGTGAGCACCGCCGGTCGCGTGGATCGCCCGACCTCGTCGGCCGGCCCGGCACGCCCGTCGCGTGCGCCGCGCGTCCGGCTGGACCAGCTGCTCGTGGAGCGCGGGCTCGTCGAGACCCGGAGCCGGGCGCAGGCGCTCCTCCTCGCCGGCCGCGTGCGGGTCGGGGCGGGCGACGCGGCCCGGTTCGACCGGAAACCAGGGGACCTCGTCGACGGCGCCCTGGCGCTCGAGGTCGCCATGCCCCTGCCCTTCGTCTCGCGAGGCGGGGAGAAGCTCGTCGGCGCCCTCGACGCGTTCGGCGTGGACCCGGCGGGCCTCGTCTGCCTGGACGCCGGGGCGTCGACCGGTGGGTTCACGGATGCCCTGCTGCAGCGCGGCGCCGCCCGGGTCCACGCCGTAGACGTCGGCCGCGGCCAGCTCGCGACATCGCTCCGGGGCGATCCGCGGGTGATCGTCCATGACCGGGTCAATGCGCGCCACCTGGAGCCAGCCACGCTCGGCGAGCCGGTGTCGCTCGCGGTCATCGACGTCTCGTTCATCTCGCTCGGGCTGGTCCTCGGACCGGTGGCGCGCTGCGTCGCCCCCGGCGGCCGGATCGTCGCGCTCGTGAAGCCCCAGTTCGAGGCCGGGCGGGGCGAGGTGCCGGGCGGGGTGGTGCGTGATCCCGCCGTCCATCGGGCCGTCCTGGAGCGCGCCCTCGCGACGGCGCAGGGTCTCGGCCTCGTCGCGCTCGACGTGGTCCGCTCGCCCCTGCTCGGCCCGGCGGGCAATCGCGAGTTCTTCGCGCACCTCGGCGTGCCGGACCCGGCGGCCCCGGACGCCATGGCGTCCGCTGTGCGTCCGGACCTGGCGGTCCGCGTCGCGGCATGCACCGCCCCATGACCGAGATCCGGCGGATCGGCTTCGCCTACAACCCGACGAAGGAGGACGCGGTCGAGCTCTCGGCCCGCGCCACCGGCTGGTGCGCCGTGCGCGGTATCGAGTCGTGGACGCTCGCCTCCGCCGACCACGAGCGCCTCGTTCAGGCGCTGCCAGGCACGCAGGTGCTGGTCGTGCTCGGCGGCGACGGCACGTTCCTGCGTGCCGCCCGGGCCGTGACAGAGGTCGACGTGCCGATCGTCGGCGTGAACCTCGGCAAGGTCGGCTTCCTCTCCAAGGCCGAGGCGCACGAGCTTGAGCCTCTCCTCGAGAAGCTCCGGACGGGCGCATACACGCTCGAACCGCGAATGGCGCTGCAAGGGTCGATCCATGGCCCCGGCAGCGGCGCACCGCGACGCACGTTCGTCGCGCTCAACGACGTCGTCGTCGCGCGCGGATCGCTCGCCCGCGTCGTCCGGCTCGAGGTGGACATCGGGCCGTCGCATCTCGCCACGTACGTGGCCGACGGGCTGGTGGTGGCCAGCCCGACCGGCTCCACGGGCTACTCCTTCTCGGCCGGCGGCCCGATCCTCGACCCGCTGAGCCGGAACCTCGTCGTCTCGCCGATCGCCGCCTACCTCTCGGCGATTCGCTCGGTCGTGGTGAGCCCAGACCACGTGGTCCGCTGTCGCGTCGTGGAGGCGCACGAGGCGCTCGTCTCGATCGATGGGCGCGAGGACGTCCGGCTGTCGGTAGGCGACGTGGTGACGGTGGCGGCGCTCCCGCGCCCGGTGCGGTTCCTCGAGCCCGATGGCGCGCTGCCCTTCTGGGACCTCCTGCGCCAGAAGGCGCAGCTGCTGCAGTCCTGAGCATGGCCGACCCGCGCGGCCCCGGGCTTGCCGCCGGGCGCCTCCTCGAGCTGGCCGTGGCCGACTTCGCGCTGATCGAGCGCGTCCGGATCACGTTCGCCGAGGGTTTCAACGTGCTGACCGGCGAGACGGGCGCCGGGAAGAGTCTGCTCATCGACGCGCTCGGCCTTGCGCTGGGCGCGCGCGCGGACCCGAGCCTCGTGCGCCACGGTGCGGACGCCGCTCGCGTCGAGGCGCTCTTCGACCGGCTGCCGGAGGCGCTCGTGTGCGTTCGCGAGGTCGGCGTGAACGGCCGCTCGGTCGCCCGGGTCGACGACGAGACCCTGACGGCCGGCCGGCTGGCGGCCATCGCGGGCCCGCTCGTGGAGATCCACGGGCAGCGGGACCAGGGCCGCCTCCTCGACGAGCGCTGGCAGCGCGAGCTGCTCGACGGCTACGGAGGCCACGCTGCGGAGCGCGCCGCGGTTGCCGCCGCCGTGGGGGCCTGGCGCGACAACGAGGCCGCGCTGGCGTCGCTCGCCATCGACCCGCTGGAGCTGGAGCGCCGGGTCGCTCTCCTGGAGCACGAGGTCGAGGAGATCGCCGGCGCCCGGCTCGTCCCGGGCGAGGCGGTCGCGATCCGGGCTCGTCTCGATGCGTCGCGGCACGGCGAGGCGATCGCGCGCGGGTCGGCGGCGCTCGCCGGCCTCCTCGCAGGCGACGACGGGGAAGCGGAGGCGTCGCCGGGTGCGCGCGAGCAGGCGTCGCGCGCGGCGGCGGAGGCGGCGGCGCTCGCCCGTCTCGATGCACGCTACGAGCCGCTCGTCGAGCGCCTCGCCGGCACGGCCGCCGAGCTCGATGACGTCGCGTCGGAGGCGCGCCGCCTTGCTGAGACGGTCGACCATGACCCGGCCGCGCTCGCGACCCTGGAGGCGCGCCTGTCGACGCTGTACAGCCTGGAGCGGCGCTACGGGACCGACATCGACGGCCTCGTCGGTCGGGCCGATGAAGCGGCAGCAGAGATCGATCGCCTGCGCCATCTCGGCACCGAGCGCACGCGGCGCCGCGCCGACGGGGAGCGGCTCCTCGCCAACGTGGCCAGCGCCTGCGTCGTCCTCTCGACGCGCCGTTCCCGGGCCGCGACGGAGCTCGGGACGGCGATCGAGACCGCGGTCGCCGAGCTCGGCCTGCGCGGGACGCGAGTCGAGATCGCGGTCGGCCGGCGGATCGCGGCGCCGGATGAGCCGGCCATCGAGCTCGGCGGGGACGCCGTAGCGTTCGACGCGACCGGTGCGGACGTCGTCGTCTTCCTGATCGCGCCGAACCCGGGCGAGCCGGCGCGACCGCTTGCGAAGATCGCCTCGGGCGGCGAGCTGTCGCGGCTCGCCCTCGCGATCGAGGAGGTGCTGGCGGCGGCAGACGCGACCCCAACGCTCGTCTTCGACGAGATCGATGCCGGGATCGGCGGCCGAAGCGCCGACCCGGTCGCGCGGACGCTCTGGCTCCTGGGACGCCGGCACCAGGTCCTGTGCGTGACGCACCTGCCCCAGATCGCGGCCCACGCCGACGCGCACTTCGGAATCAAGAAGGTCGAGCGCGCCGGCCGGACGGTGACCGAGGTGCGCCGGTTGACGGACGACGACCGCGTCGCGGAGCTCGCTGCGATGATCGGCGGTCCGGCGGCGGGCGCGGCTGCCATCGCGTCGGCGCGGGACCTCCTCGAACGGGCCGCCGCGTTCCGTGCCTCCCGGGCGGTACCAGCCCGCACGCGACGGTGACCGCGGGGGGCGGCGGGGGGTCGAACGACGCAGGGGCGATCGGCGCGGGAGGGGGCCGCACCAGGGCAAGCCGGCGTCAACCCGCGACGCGGCCGCCGGGTCGCGCCGGACGACCGCGTCGGCCGCGCCTGATGCCCGCCGGGACCCCGCCCGACCTGGTCGCCGCGATCGAAGCGTTCCTGCTCCACCTCCAGGTCGAGCGCGGGCTCTCCCCCGCGACCCTCGCCGCGTACGGCGCGGACCTGCGCGACTTCGCAGGCAGCCCTGAGGCGCGCGGTGGGTGGGAACGCTCGCCCGACCCCGCAATCGCCTACCTGGGACGGCTCGCGAGCACGGCCGGCCCGTCCGGTGTCCGTCTCCGCGCGACGAGCCGCCGCCGCCGGACCGCGGCGATCCGCGCCTTCTACCGCTTCGCGCTCGCAGAGGACCTGGCCCGGGTGGACGTTGCCGCCCATCTCGACCTGCCCCGCGAGCCGCGGCTCCTGCCCGACCCGCTCGGGATCGAGGAGGTGGCGCGACTCCTTGAAGCAGCCGGGCCGCGCGGGCCCGCGGACCCGGCGCACGATGCCGCCCCGATCCGGTCTCGCGCGCTGCTGGAGCTGCTCTACGCAGCGGGCCTGCGGGTCAGCGAGGCAACCGGGCTCGACGTGGACGACCTGGACCTCGACGGCGCGACGGTGCGGGTGATCGGCAAGGGCGACAAGGAGCGGCTCCTGCCCGTCGGCGATGTCGCGATCGACTGGCTGCGCCGCTACGAATCCGCGGTCCGCCCGGCCCTGCTGGCGCTGCATGCCGTGCCGGTCCACCGCGGCGGCCCGGTCTTCCTGGGGAGCCGGGGACGCCGGCTGACGCGCCAGCAGGCGTGGGATGTCGTGACCCGGGCGGCCGCGGCCGCGGGCCTGGCCGGGCGGGCGACGCCCCACACGCTCCGCCACTCGTTCGCGACGCACCTGCTGGAGGGCGGAGCCGACCTGCGCATCGTCCAGGAGCTGCTCGGACATGCGAGCATCAGCACGACACAGATCTACACGCATCTCACCGGCGAGCGTGTCCGGGAGGTGTACGCTCGGGCGCATCCGCGCGCCTGAGGGCCGCGACGAAGGAGGAAGGATCGGATGGCGCGCTATACCGACTCGCTGCTCATGGACGGGGAGCACGTCCTGTACCGGACGCGCCAGCACCCGCTCGGCCGGATCGTCGCCGCGCGGTGGGGGATCGTGATGGTGGGCGTGGCGATCGCCGCGCTGCTCGTGATCTTCATCGGGAACCCGGGCGGGACGGCGCGCGACGTGCTCGGGTGGGTCACGCTCGCGCTGCTCGTCCTCGGGGTCGTGAACATCGTGTGGATCTACTTCCACTGGTGGGCGGAGGACTACGTCATCACGAACCGCCGGATCCTCAAGGTGGAGGGTCTCTTCAACAAGCGGGCCGCGGACAGCAGCCTGGAGAAGATCAACGACGCGATCCTCGAGCAGAGCGTCTTCGGGCGCATGTTCGACTGGGGCGATCTCAAGGTCCTGACGGCGGCCGAGGAGAATGCCGACGACTACCACCTGCTCCACCACGCCCCGACGTTCAAGAAGACGATGCTTCTCGCAAAGCAGGACATCGAGGATGAGCTTGCCCGCCGGATCACGGCACCGCTGGAGGCGCTCAACGCCCGCGAGTCCGAGCAGGACCGGAGGGAGGCCGAGGCCCAGGCGTCCGCGAGGACGGCACCCCCACCGCCGGTGGTCCCGGCCGCGCCTGCCCAGAAGACGGCGGAGGAGAAGCTCCGCGAGCTGGCTGCGCTCCGCGACGCGGGCCTCATCACGCCGGAGGACTTCGAGGCGAAGAAGACGACGATCCTCGCCACGATGTAGCCCGGCGCGCACTGGCTACCATATGCGGGATCCCCGCCCGCACCCGGAGTTCCCGTGCTCGGACTGAACCTCGATCCCGCCACGCTCGTCGCCGTGGCGATCTTCCTCCTCGTGGGCTTCCCGGTCCACGAGTTCAGCCACGCGCTGGCGGCCTACCGCCTCGGCGACGGCACCGCGAAGCTGTTCGGGCGCCTGACCCTCAACCCGCTCGTCCACCTCGACCCGTACGGATCGCTCCTGCTCGTCGCGTCCGCGGTCCTCGGCGGGTTCATCATCGGCTGGGCGAAGCCCACGCCCGTCAACCCGTCGATGCTCCGCGGCGGCCGTCGAGCGGAGGCCCTGGTCGCGGCCGCCGGGCCGGTCTCGAACCTCGTGATGGCGGTCCTGGCCGCCGTCGCGCTTCGCCTGATCGTCGCGCTGGACCTCGCGAGCAGCGACGCTGCGCTCTTCGTGGCCAGCGTGATCTTCATGTTCATCTTCATCAACGTCGCGCTGTTCATCTTCAACCTGATCCCGATCCCGCCGCTCGATGGCTCGAAGGTGATGTTCTCGCTCATGAACCCCGGAACCGTCTGGCGGATTCGGCCGACGCTCGAGCAGTGGGGTTTCCTCATCCTGATCGTGGTCATGATCATCCCGCTCAACGGGGTCTCGATCGGCGGGCGGGTCATCGGCCCGCTCCTCAATGGGCTCGTCTCCGTCCTGGTGGGCTTCTAAGGCCCGCCAGCTCGGCCGTCATCTCGTCGCCCGCGTGGCGCCGGGGGAGCGGGCCGGGCTGGCCGGCTGGCTGACGCCCGCCCAGCTGTCGCTCTTCGACGGCATGCCGACCGCGGACCGTCGTCACGGCCTCGACGTGCTGGGACGGCTGCGCACGCTCGGCACCGACGACCGCGACCTCCTCCTCGCCGGTCTCTTCCACGACGCCGGCAAGGGACACTCGATCCGGCTCTGGCACCGGGTCGCATGGTCGCTCGGGGAGCGCCTGGGGCCCTGGGCGCACGGGCTCGCGGGTCGCCTGCCGGGCGGCGGCGACGCCATGGCACGGCTGCGCGACCACGCCGACAGATCGGCATCGCTCGCCCTCGCGGCCGGCTGCGGGCGCCGAACGGCAGACCTGATCCGCGGTGACGTGGCCGGGGCTGACGCCGCCGCAGCAGCGCTCCTCCTCCAGGCCGACGAGGCCGGCTGACCACCCATGACAGGAGCGTCGATCGAACCGGGCGCCGGAGCGGCGGCGACTTCGGTCGTCTTCGGCGCCCGTCGGCGACCGGAGGACGCCACCGAGATCCACCTGCCCGAATGGGACGGCCCGCTCGGGCTCCTGCTCTCCCTCGTGGAGGCGCGCCGTCTCGACGTCCTGAGCGTGCCGCTCGGCGCGCTCGCCGAGGCGTACCTCGACGCCCTCGCGACGCTCGAGGGCGATCGCCTCGGCAGCATCTCCGCGTTCGTCGGCGTGGCGAGCCAGCTGATCCTGATCAAGAGCCGCGCCCTGCTGCCGCGCCAGCCCGCCACGGGCGTGCCGCTCGCCGACGAGGGAATCGACCCGGAGGCGGAGCTGCGGGCGCGCCTCCTGCTCTACCGCGCGTTCCGTGACGCGGGAGCCGTGCTCCAGGCGCGCGCCATGACCGGCGCGCTCCTGGTTCGCCGCGAGCCGGGGGTCGCTGCGGCGGCCGGCCGGACGCACGGGGTTGCGCCGGATGCGCCGCCCCTGGACGTGGCGCTCCTGGTCGGCGCGCTCGGCCGCCTGGCAGCCGTGGTGCCCGCGCCGCCCGTGCCTCCCGAGGTCGTGCCCCGGACCATGACCCTCGCCGAGCGCGCCCGCCTCATCCGCGCCGCGCTCGCGGAGGCGAGCCCGGTCGTGCTCCAGGACCTGCTTGCAGGCGTTCGCGACCGGGTGGTCGTCGCCGTCACGTTCCTCGCCCTCCTGGAGCTGGTGAAACGCCGCGAGGTGACCGTGGAGCAGGACCGCCCCTGGGGCCCCATCCTTGTGCGATCGGTCCCGCGGCCGCCGACGCAGCCGGGGCAGGGGAGTGGGCGCACGACCGGTGACGACCTGCTCGACGAGATGCTGGAGGACGACGCATGAGCGACGGCGATCCGCTCGGGCCCGCGGCCGCCGCCGAGCCGGATGCCGCGGCCGAGCTGGATCCCACGGCTGACGGGGCGGATGGTGCGGCCGACGGGGCGGATGTCCCGGACGGCCTGCCGGGCGACGCGCTGACCGATGCGCAGCTGGAGGCGCTCCTCTTCGTCGCGGAGCGCCCCCTGTCCCGGCGCGAGCTCGGCGCGATCACGGGAGCGTCGCCGGAGACGATCGACGGCCGGCTCGGTGACCTCCAGGTCGTGCTCGCATCGCGCGGCGTGCGCCTGATCGTCGACGGGGAGCGGGTGGCACTCGCCACGGCGCCGGAGGCGGGACGCCTGATCGGCCGGTACATCGGCCGGGAGCCGACCCGCCTTTCGCCCGCCACGCTCGAGACGCTCGCGATCGTGGCGTACCGGCAGCCGGCCACGAAGAGCGTGATCGAGCGGATCCGCGGCGTCGACGCCGACTACGCGATCCGGAGCCTCCTCCATCGCAGGCTCGTGGTGGAGCTGGGTCGCTCGGACGCACCGGGCCGGCCGATCCTGTACGGAACCGGGGTGGAGTTCCTCGAGCGGTTCGGGCTCACGAGCATCGACGACCTTCCGGTCGTGGACGCGGCGATCGCCGAGCGCCTCACGCTCCCCGATGCGGACGCGGCCGCCGACCCAGCCACGGCCGCCTCGACCGCTGGCAGCGCCGCAATCGGCGCGGCCGCGCGGCAGCCCGCCGGTCGGCCTCGCTGATGCCGGCGGAGCGGGTCGGCAAGCTGCTGGCGGCCGCGGGAGTCGCAAGCCGGCGTGGCGCCGACGCCCTGATCGGCGCCGGCCGCGTGACGCTCGACGGTCGCGTGGCCACCCTCGGGGAGAAGGCGGACCCGGTCGTCACCGCCATCGCCGTGGACGGCCGCCCGGTCGACGTGGTCGCGGCGCTCGTCGCCCCGGCCGTGCACCTCGCCCTCCACAAGCCCGCCGGCGCGACCAGCACGGTCGCGGACCGGCACGCGGACCGCACGGTGCTGGACCTGGTCCCGGCCCGTCTCATCCCGCCGGGAGTTCGCCTCTACCCGGTCGGCCGCCTGGACCTCGACTCCGAGGGCCTGCTCATCCTGACGAACGACGGCGCCTGGACGGATCGCGTGCTCCATCCGCGCCATGGCGTCGAGCGGGAGTATGCGGTCGCGCTGGCGGTGCCCCTCGAGACGGAGCAGCGCACGGCGCTCGCGGCCGGCATCGCGATGGAGGAGGGGACCGCGCGCCTCGGGGCGCTCCGGCCCGCGACCCGGACGGAGACGACCAGCCTCTCGCGCCTCCTCGACCCCCGCCCGAGTCCGACCCTGACGTGGTACCGGGTGATCCTGGGGCAGGGCTGGAAGCGACAGCTGCGCCGGATGTTCGGGGCGGTGGGTGCCCCGGTCGCGCGCCTTGTCCGCGTGCGGGTCGGGTCGCTCCGGCTGGATCTCGCCACCGGCGCCGTGCGACCGCTGACGGCCGCGGAGGTGCGTCGACTCGGGGCGTCCATCTACAACCCGGACGCCGGGAGCGGCGAGCGACGGCGGCGGCGATGAGAGACCCCGCCCCAGCCGCGACGCTCCGGCGCGTCCACCCGTCCGAGGGGCCGGCGGACCTCCTCATCACCGGAGCTTCCGTTCGAACGCTTGATATCGACGGGACGGTGGCCGAGGCGCTGGCCGTCACGAGCGGGAGGATCGCCGCCGTCGGCGGCGGGGCGGCGCTGCGCCGGCTGATCGGCCCCCGGACGCGCGTCCTGGAGCTCCGCGGCGAGACCGTCCTCCCGGGCTTCCACGATGCCCACGTTCACCCGCCGACGGGCGGGCGACATCTCCTCCTGTGCAATCTCCACGACCTGGCGTGGGATCGGGAGGCGTACCTGGGCCGGATCCGGGAGTACGCCGGCACGCATCCGTCCGAGGCGTGGATCGTCGGCGGCGGATGGGCCATGCCCGCGTTCCGCGGCGGGACCCCGTCGCGCCGGGACCTCGATGCGATCGTCCCCGACCGGCCGGTCTACCTCGAGAACCGGGATGCGCACGGCGGGTGGGCGAACTCCGCGGCGCTGGCGCTCGCCGGCGTCACGGCGACCACGCCGGACCCTCCGGACGGCCGGATCGAGCGCGAACCGGACGGCAGCCCGCAGGGAACGCTCCACGAGGGCGCCACGCGCCTGGTCGAGCGCCTCCTGCCCCCGGTTGCGCAGGAGCAGTGGGAGGAGGCGCTTCGCCGCGCCCAGGCGTACCTGCACTCGTTCGGGATCACGGCGATCACCGACGCCTGGGTCACGCCCGAGCACGTTCCCGCCTACCGCGCCCTCGCCGAGCGCGGCGAGCTGAGCCTCCGGACAAGCCTCTCGCTCTGGTGGGATCGGGCGGGCGGCCTCGACCAGCTGGCCTGGTTTGATCAAGCCCGCCGCGACACCGACGTGGGGCGGCTGCGGGCCACGAGCGTGAAGCTCATGCTCGACGGCGTGCTGGAGAACGGGACAGGCGCACTGCTCGAGCCGTACCTCGATCGGACAGGCAGCCCGACCGACAACCGGGGGATCTCGTTCATCGACGCCGACCGCCTCGCGGGCGAGATCGCTCCCGCGCTCGATCGCGCCGGATTCGACCTCCACATGCACGCGATCGGCGACCGCGCGGTGCGGACCGGGCTCGACGCGGTCGCGGCGGTCCGGGCGGAGAATGGGCCGGCCGATCGCCGCCCGCACATCGCTCACCTCCAGGTGGTCCACCCGGACGACATCCCGCGCTTCGCCGCGCTCGGCGTGGCCGCGACGATCCAGCCACTCTGGGCCGGCTGGGAAGCCCAGATGCGCGACCTCACCGTCCCGTTCCTCGGGCCGGCGCGGACGGCCTGGCAATACCCGTTCGCGAGCCTCGAGCGCTCGGGGGCCCGCCTCGTCGGCGGCAGCGACTGGTCTGTCTCCACGCCGAACGTCGTCGCGGAGGTCGAGGTCGCCGTGAATCGTGTCGTGCCCGGTTCCCGCGGCGCGGAGCCGCCGTTCCTGCCCGACGAGCGCATCGACCTCGAAGCTGCCCTCCGTGCATTCACGTCCGGTGGCGCGTGGATCCATCGCCTCGACGGTGCGGCCGGCTCCCTCGAGCCTGGCATGCTCGCGGACCTCGTCATCCTCGACCGCGACCTCTTCGACAGGGGTGTCGGCGAGATCGGCGATGCGCGCGTCGTCATGACCATGGTCGAGGGCGCGGCGGTCTTCGCGGACCCGGCGCTCGCATGGTGACGGGTGGCGCTCCCGTGGTCGCGCTCGACGGACCGGCGTCGTCCGGCAAGAGCTCTGTGGGTGCGGCGGTCGCTGCAGCGTTCGGGCTTCGTTTCTTCGACTCCGGACTCCTCTACCGGGCGCTCGCGTTCGCCGCGCTCGACCACGGCGTCGACCCCGCCGACGGGCCCGCCGTCGCGGCGCTGGCGCCCTCGGTCTCCGTGGAGCCGGGCCAGGAGGGCAGGCTCGAACGCGTGCGCATCGACGGTCGGGATGTCAGCGCGCAGGTCCGGACGCACGAGGTGGACCGGGTGGTCTCGGCCGTCGCGCGGGCACCCGAGGTTCGCGCCGCGCTGCTCATCCGCCAGCGCGCGCTCGCGGAGGGCGGAGGGATCGTCGTCGCGGGCCGCGACATCGGCACCGTGGTGCTGCCGGCCGCGGACGTCAAGATCTGGCTCGACGCGAGCGCCGGGGAGCGCGCCGGCCGGCGCGCGCTGGAGCGCGGGATCGACCCCGCGAGCGCCGCAGGGCAGGCGATCCTCGACGAGATGCGCCGTCGCGACGGCGTGGACGGGGGGCGTGCCATTGCCCCGGCGCGACCCGCGGACGAGGCGATCCACGTCCGGACGGACGGGAACACGCTCGACCAGACGATCGCGGCGGTCGTGGCCGCGGTCACGGCCGGCCTCGCGGCGGGCGCGACACTCGCCGCAGGAGGCCGGACGACCGGCGGGTCCGTCATCGCCGGAGGCCTGACCACGGGCGCGGAGGGCGCCGAGCGATGAGCCAGCCCCCGCCGCGCCATTCCCGCTCGGATGCCGAGGTCGCCGCCTTCTCCCTGCCGCGCGACCGGCTGCCCTGGACGATCCGCGCTTCCAACCAGTTCGGGCGCCTGCTCCTCGGCACGTCCACGCGCGTCAGCGTCGGCGGGCTCGAGCACGTCCCGAAGCACGGTGCGCTGATCCTCGCCTCCAACCACGTCTCGAACGCGGACCCACCACTGATCGCCAACTGGCTCACGTCCAGCCTTGGCCGGCCGGTCCACTGGATGGCGAAGGCAGAGGCGCTCGAATGGCCGATCGCGGGCCCGTTCATGCGGATGAACGGCGCCTTCGGCATCCGGCGGGGCGCCGCCGACACGGAGGCGTTCCGGCTCGCCAAATCGGTCCTCGACGACGGCCGGGTGCTCGGCACGTTTCCGGAGGGGACCCGCAGCCCGACGGGCGCGCTCCAGGTCGCGAAGGAGGGCGTCACGCTCCTCGCGCTCCGGACCGGCGCCCCGATCCTGCCGATCGGGTGCATCGACACGGACCTGTTCTGGCCGCGAGGCCGGAAGATCTGGCGGATCGGCGGGCGGATCCGGATGGAGGTCGGGGTGCCGTTCGTGCTCGAGCGCCTCACCGGCCCCGACGGCCGGAAGGAGTCCCTGCAGGACGTCACGACGCGCCTGATGCTCCACATCGCGGCCCTGCTCCCGCCGCGGCAGCAGGGCGTTTACGGGCAGCTGCTGGCGCCCGACGGGCCGCCGGGCGGGGTTTCCGACGGCCCCGTGCGATAATCCCGGCATGGGCATGGTGCGGGAGGTGCGGATCGCGAAGCGGACCGGGTTCTGCTACGGCGTTCGCGAAGCCGTCGACAAGGCGAAGGAATCCGCCGACGCGGGCAAGCGCACCCATACGCTCGGCCAGGTGGTCCACAACGAGGGCGTGATCGCGGAGCTCGGCGCGCGCGGCGTCGTGAGCATCGCCGAGCTCTTCGAGGCCGATGCCGGTTCGACGGTCGTGATCCGTGCGCACGGGGTGACGCCTGCCGTCCGCTCCGCCGCTGCCGAGCGCGGCCTGGAGATGATCGACGGGACCTGCTCGTGGGTGATCGGCGAGCAGCGCCAGCTCCAGGGGCTCGTCGCGGACGGGTACACGATCGTCCTCCTCGGAACGCCCAACCACCCCGAGGTCGTCGGCCTGCTGGGCTTCGCGCCGGACGCGATCGTCGTCGACGACGAGTCGGACTGGGACCGGATCCCGCGCAAGAAGCGGATGGCGCTCATCACCCAGTCGACCCAGCCTCCCTGGAAGTTCGAGCGGCTGGCCGCCTTCATGGTGAGCCGCGCCCACGAGCTGAAGATCATCAACAGCGTCTGCCCGGTGACCATCCGCCGCCAGGAGGACACGGTCGAGCTGGCCCGCGCCGTCGACTTCATCGTGGTGGTGGGCGGGCGGCAGTCGGCCAACACGCGCGAGCTCACCCGGCTCTGCGAGATCGTCGGGACGCCCGCGATCCAGGTCGAGCGCGCAGGCGACCTCACCGACGCGTCCGTCTTCGGTTCTTCCGGGGTCGTCGGCGTGACCGGCGGCACCTCGACGCCGATCGAGGACCTCGAGGCCGTCGCCGAACGAATCCTCACGCTGGCCGGCACCGGCGACGCCACGGTGCGTGCCCACGATCTCGCGGTCGCGGCGCTCGGAGCGGCCGCGACCCCTGCCGGGCGTACGACGTCGCTGCCGAGCCCCGTGCTCGCGGCGGCTCGCTGAGCGGCGGGTGGCATCCCTGCCCGTCGTCGCGCTCGTCGGTCGTCCGAACGTCGGCAAGAGCACGCTCTTCAATCGGATCGTCGGCGACCCGCGCGCGGCGATCGTCGAGGATCGCGCTCGGACCACCCGCGACCGCCTCTACGCCGAGGCCGACTGGAACGGGCGCTCCTTCCTCGTCGTCGACACCGGCGGGCTCGAGACGACGCCCGGCAACGCCATCGAGGAGAAGGTCCAGGAGCAGGCGCGCCTCGCGATCGCCGAGGCGGACGTGATCGTCTTCCTCCTCGACGCGACGACCGGCATCACGCCGTCCGACCAGGAGGCTGCGGAGATGCTGCGGCGGGCCTCGGCGCCGGTCATCCTCGCGCCCAACAAGGCCGACAACGCGAAGCGCGAGCTCGATGCCGTCGAGTTCTGGGCGCTCGGCTGGCCCGAGTCGTGGCCGATCTCGGCCGCCCACGGCCGGGGCGTCGCGGACCTCCTGGACGCGATCGTCGCCGCGCTGCCGCCCGAGAGCGCCGAGGAACGGACCCGCAAGACACGCCTGGAGCGCCAGGACCTCGCGGCGGCCCACGTCGCCGATGCGCTCGCCGAAGGGATCGTCCCGTTCGAGCAGGACACCGCCGACGCGGACCTGTCCGCCGACGAGTTCGATCCCGACCACGTCCCGGGTCCCGTGACGATCGCGCTCGTCGGACGGCCCAACGTCGGCAAGTCGAGCCTTCTCAACGCGCTCCTCGGCGAGGAGCGGATGATCGTCAGCGAGATCCCGGGCACCACCCGCGACGCGATCGACACGCGGATGGCGTTCGGCCAGGGCGAGATCGTGCTCGTCGACACCGCGGGGATCCGACGCCGCGGGAAGGTCGCCTCCGGGCCGGACGCGGATCGCTACTCGACGCTCCGCGCGCTCAAGGCGGTCGATCGCGCCGACGTGGTCGTGCTGGTGGTCGATGCCGTGGACGGGCTCACGGCGCAGGACGCGCACGTGGCCGGGTACGCGGTGGACGCGGGCAAGGGGCTGGTCCTCGCGATCAACAAGTGGGATCTGGTCCAGGAGAAGACCGACAAGACGTTCGACCAGTACGTGACCTGGATCCAGCGCGACGCGCCGTTCCTGGACTTCGCGCCGGCGGTCTCAATCAGCGCGAAGACGGGCCAGCGCGTGGAGCGGGTGCTGGAGCTGGCGGTCGACGTCTGGGGCGAGCGCCGCAAGCGAATCGGCACCGGTGAGCTGAACCGGCTCCTGACCGAGGCGGTCGCGCGCCAGGCGCCGCCGGCCGTCAAGAACCGTCGGCCGCGGCTCTACTACGCCACGCAGGCGGGGATCGAGCCGCCGACCTTCATCTTCTTCGCGAACGACGCCGCCCTGATCCACTTCTCCTACCGGCGCTACCTCGAGAACCGGATCCGCGACGTGCTGGGCTTCCATGGCGCGCCGATCAAGCTGGTCTTCCGCGACCGCGGAACCGAGCGGCCGCGGCGTGCGCGTCCGGCCGCGCGAGCGCGCGCGAGAGCACGTCCGGGGACGCGCCGACCGAACTGAGCGCCGTCCGCGGGCGGGCCGAGCTGTGCGCGTCCGGGTAACGGACCGGGCGTCTGGTATCCTCTCCGGGTCGGGGCGTGGCGCAGCTTGGTAGCGCACCTGAATGGGGTTCAGGAGGTCGAGCGTTCGAATCGCTCCGCCCCGACCATCGCCTGAACACGAAAATGGCCTCCGGTACGCCGCCGGGGGCCATTTGATTCGGCCAAAATCCCTTACCGATCCCTTATCGCCCTCAGCCGCTGCGGGCGAGGTACCCTCCGCGCGGTCGGCGATGCTCTGATCCTGACCGAGGGGCCGCTGCTCAGCGTTGTGCCGGCCGGACCAGGACCCAGACCCGCAGCCCGCCGTCAGGCGCGGTTCGGTCGCCGGCGGCCTCGAAGCCCAGGCGCTCGTAGAGGCGGCAGTTCGCTTCGTTCGAGGTTTCGACCGCCGCCGGGAGGCCGGCCTGGTCGCAGGCGGCCAGGCCGGCGCGGACGACAAGCGAGGCCAGGCCCTCGCGCCGGCGGTCCGGTCGCGTGCCGACGGTCGCGAGGTACCAGTGGGGCCCGGCGGGGCGGAGCAGCGCCGTCTCCGCGTCGAGGGCGTCGACTGCCTCGAGCCGGTCACCGAAGAGGGCGGCCGATTCTTCGTCGAGACGTGTGCGAAGGTCGTCGCTGATCGGGGTTCGGTCGGGCTTCACCCAGCCGGCGACCGAGCTGATGTCGTCGGTCACCCATGTGCTGCCCGCCTCGGCGCCGACCAGCCCGGCGTAGAGCAGGTGGAGGCCGCGGAGGCGTTCACGGCGGTTGTCGGCGGGAACGGCCCAGCGAGACCATTCGTAGTCGAGAAACGCGTCGGCGAGCAGGTCGGCGATCGGCCCGGCGTCCTCGAAGGTCGCCAACCGAACGGCGGGGCGGGGCGTCGTCATCGCCGGATCTTCCGACGCTAGGCGGCGCCTGTCGAGCCGGGTGTGACGCCTCGATCCGCCGATCACTGAGGTGGCTCTTCCTTCTTCGCGGACGGGTCGATCCGGACCGCGGTCGGCACCGCGGGCGATACCTGCGGCGTGACTGCCACCGAGGTCGGCAAGGAACGATTCCGCAACCGCACGATCGCTCAGGTCGCCTGCCCAGGTGCCGTGGCCTGTTCGGCGAGCTGCCGGGTGAGGGTCGCCTGGCCGATATGCTCCCGGCTGTGCACGGCGGCGTGGAGCAACCAGAACGCGCCGCTCGCGGTTCGCGCAGGCCGCTCGATCGGCGCGGCGAGGCGGTCCTGGGTGAGACCGCCGAGGAAGCCGTCGACCTCCCGCTCGGCGGCATCGATCATCGCCCCGAGCCTCCCGGCGTCCATGGCGGTGACGCGGAACGCGGCCTCACGGTCGCGGGGGAGGGTGACGCCCGCCACGATCGCCGTCAGGGCGCGCTCGGCGTCGAGCGTGTGAGCGATGAGTGCGGCGATTGAGTTCGTCTCCTCGCCGGGCTTCCAGTCGAGGAGCTCCGGGCTGAGGCCGCTCACGACCGTGCGCATCGCTGCGTGGGCTTCGTGGAAGTAGCCGGCGTAGAGCGCCGCCGTCGCCTCTGCCGCGGTTGACACGGTTCACCCCCTTGTCCCGGATGCGCGGACTTCACAGTGGCGGCCGCCGCCCCGGTGGGCCAGTATCGCAGGCGTGTTGCGCCATGAGGGAATGAGCCGAAGCCCATCGATGGAATGTCGGCCGAGACCTCCCGTGACGCCCCAGTGGCGCTTTGGCAGGCAAGAGGCACATCGCGTAGGATCCGCGCACCGTCCAGCGCCCTCGCCTGGACACGTACTGGGGGACAGCATGACCAGTGTGATCGGCTACCACGACGTGAAGGATCAGAAGCATTGGCTTGCGTCGCCAAAGCGCGAAGAGATCTTCGGCCCCCTGGGCGTCACCAACATCCGGACGTTCATTGACCCGCAGAACCCGACGCGAGTGGCGGTGTCCATGGACGTGGCCGACATGGACGCGCTCATGGCGCTGATGCAGTCGCCCCAAGGGGCCGAGGCGATGGACTATGACGGCGTGGTGGCCGAGACCTTGGTGATCCTCGTCGAGGCCTAGTTCAGCCGCGGGGCGGCTGGATGGGAGCCGACTGGGTTCAGGAGGTCGAGCGTTCGAATCGATCCGCCCCGACCATCGCCTGAACACGAGAATGGCCTCCGGTACGCGGCCGGAGGCCATTTGATTCGGGCTTTGCCCCTGGCTACCGGTCGACTGGTGGTCGCCGCGGCAACGCGTGCCGCCGCGGCCCCCTTACAGGTGTCTCGTGCGGGCGACCCATCTGCTCCACGCCCGGTTGGCCGCAGCGAGCGCCTCGTCAGCGGCGGCTTTCAACTCGTCGTAGCGATCAAACCACGCCGCGTCGACGGTGGCGTCGGCGCTTCCCATCCATGGCCCACCTTCGGTCCCGACTGCCGCACCGCTGTAGAGGTGTTCCTGGACGGCCTTCCTCGCCGCTTCGAGGTTGGCCTCCAGTTCGAGGTTCGCCTCCAGCACGCCGTCGATGTCGTCCACGCGTCACGCTCACCTTGCTGAGAGACACTTACCCGAGGCCTGGGCCTGCATCTTACGGCGCATCACTCGCGGCGCCGCGCCGGCCGCGGCGAGCTCGCCCTCGGCGTCTGCGCCTCGATCTCGGCGGGTCATCCAAGCACGGCTCACGAGTCCGAGGCAGACCAGAATCCATGGTGGACCGCCCGTGCCTCATCCTCGAGGAGTGGGCCGATGACTTCGATCGGGCGCTGGCCGCGGGCGAAGACCTCGCGGCATGGCAATGTGAGGGTCGGGTTCCTGGGATTGGTGCCGATCAGAGCCGCCAGCTCGCTTTCGCGCAGCCCGAACACCACACGCGACACGCCAGCCCAGTAGATCGCACCGGCGCACATCGCGCAGGGCTCGGTGCTGGTATAGAGCGTGGCCGCAGCCAGCGCGTCGCCGTCGAGCTTCAGACAGGCCTGGCGCACCAGGTTGAGCTCGGCATGGCCCGTACAGTCCGAGGCGGTCACGACCGTGTTCTCGGCCTCCAGGAGGACGTCGCCTGCGGCATCGGCCAGCAGCGCGCCGAACGGGTGGTTGCCATGCTCGCGGGCCAGGCTCGCGAGGCCGAGAGCCCGACGAATGAGTAGTTCGACCAAGGGGCCTGGTGGTCGCGGTTGCCGTGGAGTCATGACGCCATTATCGGGCCCTCCCGCCCGGGCTCGTTGCCGGCCACCGGCGCCGCTCCAGGGGCTCCGCCCTCGGCGGAGGATGGGACGCGCACCGGGTGACCGGAAGCTGGGGAAGCTCTCCCCACATCGCGCCGCCGAGCGAACGCGGCATTGGGTCGAATACGGCGGTCAGAGCTCGTTGATGCCGGCAAAGCTTCCTGGCCGGCTCACACGCACGCTGCGCGACGGCGCCGCCCGAAGCGCCATTAAGCCCGCGGACGAACCACAAGGGAAGAATGCTCGCCGCGCGTCCGCCGTTGCCTGGATGCCAAGCCAGTCGATGGTCAGCCCGGTTGCGTCCGGCGGCTTGTCGCGATCCGGCACGACGTCGCCGAGCGTGGCTACTGGACCGAGTATCGCTCGACCGGGCTCCAGACGCTGTTGGCGTTCGTCAGCGTCGGGTCGGCGACGGCCCGCACATACCACTGCCCGCGGAGGGAGAAGCGCCAGGTGGTGCTCGCGCGCCCGCTGGAATCCGCCTGGACGTCACGCGTTGCGACGGAGACCCAGTGGCCGCCCACGAGGCGCCAGAACTGGAACGTCGCCTTCGCCGGTGCCAGCGTGGGTCCGACCGGGCGGACGGTTGCCGTGAAGGTCACCTGCGACCCCGCCCTGACGCTCGTCACATGGCTGGGATTGGTCGGCCGCAGCAAGACGATCTGTCGGACCACGACGCGGAGGGCCGGGCTCGTCGCGGGGCCTAGATCCGTCTCGCCCGCGTAGACCGCCTGGAACTGCGTGTTCACCGGCGGCCTGTACGGCAACGACGCGCGGCCAGATGCGTCGGTCGTCATCGTGCCGATATCGGACCACTGGGTCTCGTTCGCCTGCATGCGCTGGAGCGTCACGGAGCGGTTGGCGCCCGACGTCGCGCCCGACGCCGCGACCTGGACGCTCAGCGTCACGGGCTGGCCCCACGTGATGACGGTCGTGCTCGGCGTCACGCTGAGCACCGCGGGGGGAACCGTGATGCTGAAGGTGACGGGCGTGCTCGTGCCGCCTCCCGGTGGCTGGTTGAGGACCGTCACGGAGCCCGTCCCGGGGGTGCCCGTCAGGGAGGCCGGCACGACTGCCGTGAGCGCCGTCGGCGAGACGTACGTCGTGACGAGCGGGGTCCCGTTCCAGTATGCCGTCGAGATGCCGGCCGCGAAGTCGGCGCCCTGGATCGCGAGGTTCAGGTCGCCGCCGCCTGCCGCGATCGTGGCCGGGGTGACCCCGGCAAGGATCGGCGGCGCGTTTGGCGGGATCACGGGCGGTGCGACGGGCGGCAGGGGGAGGTAGTTGAAGGACATGCCGGTCAGGTCGCTGCCGTTGTACCGGTCCAGGTCGACACACCCGGAGATGCCCGCCACGGTGCCGCAGTTGCTGTACTGCCAGAACGTCCAGCCATGCCCGCCCCAGTTGTTGCCCGGGATTGTCGGGCTCGACGTGAACCAGTGGGCGACCCAAAGGACCGAGAAGCCCTGGTCGGCGAACATCGAGGTATCGCCCATGGAGTTCGCCCAGAAGTTCGGGCTCGTATAGATCATGGGCCGGACCCCGAGCTTCGCGGTGACCTCGCCGAGCCATGCGGCGACCCACGCCTGCAGGGCGGCCGTTGAGAGCCCGCCGGTCTGCTCGAGGTCGAGTGCCGGGATGAGGTCGCCGGGGAGCAGCGCTGCATTCTGGGCGAACCAGTCGGCCTGGATGACCGCATCGTTGGGGAGATCCAGGGGCCACGCGAAGTGATACGCCGCGATCGGCAGCCCGACCGCCCGGGCGCCGGCGTGGTTCGTGGCGTAGGTCGGATC
>JADGQH010000336.1 GCA_017881985.1 Chloroflexota bacterium
GTCGTCGGGATGACCTGTGCCTCGTGCAGCAACCGGATCGAGCGCTTCTTGCGCAAGACAGACGGCGTCGTGGAAGCGAGCGTCAACCTCGCCACCGAGGTCGCCACGATCCGTTACCTCCCGCAGCAGGTGGGCCGAGCAGACCTGGTCGGCGCGATCGAGAAGGCCGGCTACGAGGTTCGACCGGGCGCGCTCCAGGCGGCCGACGCGCGCGCCGCCGCGGCGAGCGGCCCTTCCGCGGCCGGCACCTCGGGGGCCACCGGTGTCACCGCCGGAGATGCGGTCGTCAGCGAGATGGACGAGACGGAGCGCGCTCGCGCCGCCGAGACGCGCCAGCTCGGAGTCCAGTCCGCGGTGTCGATCGCCGTCGCGGTCGGGATCATGGTCGTGATGTTCTGGCCGGCGATCCCGCTCGCGATGACGGACATCAACCGGCTGGTCCTTTGGCCAGCCACGTTCATCCAGCTGTGGGCCGGGCGGCGCTTCTACGAGGCGGCGTGGCGCGCGCTCCGCCACGGCTTCGGGACGAACATGAGCACGCTCGTGGCGGTCGGGACGAGCGCCGCATGGGCCTACAGCGTCTTCGTAACCATGTACCCCGAGATCATCATGCGCGCCGGCCTGTCGGGCGAGACGTACTTCGACTCGTCGGCGATCATCATCGGCCTGATCCTCCTGGGGAAGTGGCTCGAGGCACGGGCGAAGGGTCGCACGACCGGCGCGATCAAGCGCCTCATCGGGCTCCAGGCGAAGACCGCCCGCCTGTTGACCGATGCCGGCGACGTGGACGTCCCGATCGACCAGGTCCTTCCCGGCGACCTGCTGCGCGTCCGGCCCGGCGAGAAGGTCCCGACGGACGGCGTGCTCATCGAGGGAAGCAGCGCGCTCGACGAGGCGATGCTGACCGGCGAGGCGATGCCCGCCACGAAGCGGCCCGGCGACGAGGTGATCGGCGCCACTCTCAACACCACGGGCAGTTTCGTGATGCGCGCGACGCGGGTCGGGAGCGAGACGGCGCTGGCCCAGATCGTGGAGCTCGTGCGCCGGGCGCAGGGCTCGAAAGCGCCGATCCAGCGCCTCGCCGACCAGATCAGCGCGATCTTCGTACCGGCCGTTCTCGCGGTCGGCGCCCTCACGTTCGCGCTCTGGTGGCTGCTCGGCCCCGAGCCGAAGCTGACCCTGGCGCTGGCCGCCTTCATCACCGTCGTGGTCATCGCCTGCCCGTGTGCCATGGGGCTCGCGACGCCGACGGCGATCATGGTGGGCACTGGCCGCGGGGCCGAGGCCGGGATCCTGGTCCGCGGCGGCGAGGCCCTGGAGACGGCCCAGCGGGTGACCACGGTCTTGTTCGACAAGACCGGCACGCTCACGCGCGGCACGCCCGCGGTGGCGGACCTCGTCCCGGTCGCGGGCGGCGATCCTGTCGCGCTCCTCCGGCTGGCAGCGGCCGTCGAGGCCGGCTCGGAGCACCCGCTGGCAAGCGCCATCCTCCTCGCGGCGCGGGAGCGCGGCCTCGCCTTTCCCGGCGCGGATCAGTTCGAGGCGATCGTGGGCGGCGGCGCCGAGGCGAGCGTGGACAGCGTGCCGGTGCTGGTCGGGAGCGCGCGGCTGCTCGGCGAGCGCGGCATCGATCTCGGCCCGCTCGGCGCGACCGGTGATGCGCAGGCCGGGCAGGGCCGGACGCCCGTCTTCGTCGCCCGGGATGGTGTCGTCATCGGGCTCATCACGATCGCGGACCCGGTCAAGCCGGAAGCCGCGGAGGCGGTTCGCGCGCTCGCCGCCCAGGGCGTCACGGCGTGGCTCGTCACCGGCGATCATCGCGCGACGGCCGAGGCGGTCGCTCTCGCGGCGGGCATCCCGACGGAGCGAATCCGCGCCGGGGTCCTGCCCGGGGACAAGGCCGCGCTCGTGGGAGAGCTACAGGCGGCAGGCGCGATCGTTGCCATGGTCGGCGACGGGATCAACGATGCTCCCGCGCTCGCGGCGGCCGACCTCGGGATCGCGATCGGGACCGGCGCCGACGTCGCCATCGAGGCCTCCGACGTGACGCTCGTCGGCGGCGACCCGCGCGGGGTGGTGTCCGCGCTCGCGCTCTCGCGCCGGACGATGGCGGTCATCCGCCAGAACCTCTTCTGGGCGTTCGCCTACAACGTGCTCCTCATCCCGGTGGCGATGGGCATCCTCTACCCGGCCTTCGGCGTGACCATCAATCCCGCGATGGCGGCCGGGGCGATGGCCCTCTCCTCGCTGAGCGTGATCTCGAACTCCCTGCGACTCCGGGCCTACGATCCGCGCCCGGCCGCCGTGCTCGCGGCCAGCCGCCACGCGGGCTGGACGCGCGTCCGCGATGCCGCCTATCTCGGCCTCGTGGCGCTGGCGGCGGTCGGCATTGCGGCCGGTGTCATCGGCTACGGGCGCTGGCTCGACGCGAACGCGCGGCCGGTCGACCTGGTGGCGACCGGCCTCCGCGGTGACGCGCCGGTCGTCGCGATCGCGGCCGGCCAGGACGTCCTCGTCACGTTCCGCAACGACGACGTGGCCGTCCAGGTCTGCACGCTCCCCGGGGTGCCCCGCGTCGAGCTCAACCCGCGCCCCGGAGCGGCCCAGGCCGCCCGCTTCGCCATCGCGACGCCGGGCAGGTACGAGCTGACGTGCGCCCCCGCCGACGGCGCAGCGATGTCGGCGACGGACCCGCCGGCCCCCGCCGCGGGGCGAGTGGGCGCACGATTCGTGGTCGGCCCCTGACCGACGGCCGACGCGGCTCTCCCTGCTGTCGCCCTGGTCAGGCCAGCAGGGGCACCCCGATGAGCAGGATCGGCGTCGCCACCGCGACGGCGACGACCGCCCCGATCCGTCCGGCGCGCCTGCCGAACCCGTGCGGCGAGAAGAGCTGGCTTGCCGCGATCCCGCCGACCGCGCCGGGCGTGGCCAGGATCGCGGCGAGGAACCCGACCGGCAGGACGCTGGCGCCGCCGAGGATCGCCACGCGCTCGCCGGCGACGACCGTGATCAGCGTCAGGAGG
>JADGQH010000015.1 GCA_017881985.1 Chloroflexota bacterium
CTCGGATGGCGTCCCGGCGGGACCGGGATGCCGACGAACGAATCCATGCGGGTGTTTCCGAATGGTTTCGACTTGGCATAGAATACACGCCCAAAGACGAAGCCTCAAGCAGCACGCGAGAATCGAGGTGGCGCATGCCAGCCAGGGAGCCGTTCCCCGAGCTCAGCGAGATCCTGGCCTCCATCGGCGAGGCCGGCAGCCGGATCGCGGCGATCGGCGCCAGCGAGGGTGGCGCCGGCAACATCTCGGTGTGCGTCGGATGGCCCATTGAGGTCCGTCGCCAGTTCCCGGTCGCCCGGGAGATCGAGCTTCCCCTTGCCGCACCCCATCTCGGCGGCTGGCGGATCATCGTTACCGGGTCCGGCCGGCGGCTGCGTGACATCGCGAGCGACCCGGCCGCGAACCTCGGCGTCGTCCTGGTCCACGCGGACGGCGCGACCGGGACGCTCTTCACGTCGCCCCGCTGCCTCTTCGACGGTCTGACCAGCGAGTGGAACTCGCACCTGGGTGTCCACGACGACACGATCGGGCGGGCCGACACGAACTTCCACGCCGTCATGCACGCTCAGCCGCCGCACCTCGTCTACCTGAGCCACGTGCCCGAGTACCGGGACGAGGCGTACTTCAACCGGCGCCTCCTGCGCTGGGAGCCCGAGACGATCGTCAACCTTCCACAGGGGGTCGGCGTGCTCCCCTTCATGGTGCCCGGCTCGGCCGACCTCATGGCCGCGAACGTCGCCGGTCTGCGCACGCACCGCGTCGTCCTGTGGGGCAAGCACGGGGTGATGGCCCGATCCGACATCTCGATCACGCGCGCCGCCGACCGCATCGAGTACGCGGAGACGGCCGCGCGCTACGAGTACATGGATCTGCTTGCCGGACAGCGGGCGGAGGGCCTGAGCGTGGAGGAGATGCGCGCGGTGGTCGCCGCCTTCGACGTCAAGACCTCCGTCGTCTGAAAACGGTCCCGAACGGCCCCTTCTGGGGTGTCGAAATGCCCCCGCGGGGCTATTGACACGTGCGCTAGTCTGCAATGTGTTATCGATAACGGATATCGGTAACACCAGCGGCGTCGAGCAGCCTGCGCGTCCCCCGCGGATCCGACGTCCGGTCGTGGACCTGCCCAACCCGTCCGCGCGACCGCAGGGAGAATCCGCGATGTCCGAGCTCCTGGTCGAGATGACCGGCATCAGCAAGAGCTTTCCGGGCGTGCTTGCGCTCGAGGATGCCCGCTTCGACCTCCTTCCCGGTGAGGTGCACGCACTCGTTGGCGAGAACGGCGCGGGCAAGTCGACGCTCATGAAGATCCTGGCCGGCATCTACAAGCGAGATGCGGGCTCGATCCAGATCAAAGGGCGCGATGAGGAGGTCCCGAGCCCGCACGCGGCACAGTCCCTGGGGATCAGCATCATCCACCAGGAACTGAACCTCATGTACCACCTCACGGTGGCCCAGAACATCTTCATCGGCCGCGAGCCACGCCGCGGGTTCCTCCTCGACGAACGGGCGCTGAATGCCAAGGCACAGCAGCTCTTCGACGATCTCCATCTGAACCTCGACCCCCGGACGCGGGTTGGCTCCCTGGCAGTCGCGCAGCAGCAGATGGTCGAGATCGCGAAGGCGCTCAGCTACAACTCGGCCGTGCTGATCATGGACGAGCCGACGGCCGCCCTGACCGATACGGAGATCGAGGAGCTGTTCCGGATCATCCGCCACCTTCGCGACCAGGGGAAGGGCATCGTCCACATCTCCCACCGCCTGGAAGAGCTCAAGCAGATCTCGAACCGGATCACGGTCATGCGCGATGGGCGCTACATCGCGACCGTCAACACGGCCGAAGCCGAGATCCAGCAGATCATCAGCATGATGGTCGGCCGTACCGTCTTCGAGGCGACGCCCGAGCTTCCCGAGAAGCGCGACCCGACCGTCGTGCTCGAGGTCAAGGGCCTCAATCGCGGTCGCCAGGTCCAGGACATCAGCTTCCAGCTCCACCGGGGTGAGATCCTGGGAATTGCCGGCCTCGTGGGCGCCGGCCGCACCGAGGTCATGCGTGCCATCTTCGCCGCCGACCGACCGGAGTCCGGCGAGATCACGATCAACGGCAAGCCGGCCGCGATCCGCTCACCCAGCGACGCGGTCCGCCATGGGATCGCGTACCTGTCCGAGGATCGCAAGCGCTACGGCCTGGCGCTCGGCATGGACGTCGAGGTCAACACCGTCCTCGCATCGCTCCGCCGCTTCGCGAACTCGTTCGGCTGGATCAGGACCGGCGCCACGCGGAAGACCGCCCTGGAGCACGTCCAGGCCCTCGCGATCAAGACGCCGGGGATCGCCCAGCGAGTGAAGAACCTCTCCGGCGGCAACCAGCAGAAGGTCGTCCTGGCCAAGTGGCTGACCGCCGACACGGACGTCCTCATCTTCGACGAGCCGACCCGAGGAATCGACGTCGGCGCGAAGAGCGAGATCTATCGCCTTCTCAACGACCTGGCCAAGCAGGGCAAGTCAATCATCATGATCTCGTCCGAGCTGCCCGAGGTGCTCCGGATGAGTCACCGCATCCTCGTCATGTGCGAGGGACGCATCACGGGTGAGCTCTCGGCCGCCGAGGCGACCCAGGAACGGATCATGACGCTCGCCACCCAGCGCGAGTCGGTGGCGGCCGCGTGAGCGCCCTCCCCCCAACCGGTCAGCCACGAGGTAGGGAACCGATGCAGACGACCACCCTTCTGGCCCGCTCGCGCGTCCAGTCGATCCTGCGGGGCGACTCGATCCAGCGCCTGCTCGCCCTGGGCGCCCTCCTCCTCCTCCTCGCATTCTTCTCGGCCGTCGTCCCGCATTTCGCGAGCACCAACAACTACATCGACATCCTGACGGCGACCGCGGTCAACGGCGTGCTCGCAACCGGCGTGACGTTCGTGATCATCACCGGCGGCATCGATCTCTCGGTCGGCACCGGGATGACCTTCACGTCGGTCGTGATGGGCATCGTGGCCGTCAACCTCGGGCTGCCGCTCCCGCTCGGCCTGCTCGCCGCCCTGGCGGCGGGCGCCCTGGTCGGGTCCATCAACGGCGCGCTCATCGCGAAAGCCAAGCTGCCGCCGTTCATCGCCACCCTGGGCATGCTCTACGTGACGCTCGGCATGGCCCAAGTGATCTCGGACGTCCACCCGATCTACTTCGACCAGCAGCCCGCGTTCCAGGGCTTCTTCATGTCCAAGCCGATCGTCGGCATCCCCAACATCGTCTGGGTGATGCTGGGCGGCGCGGCCATCGCCTGGATCCTCCTCAACAAGACGATCCTCGGCAGGTACACCTTCGCCCTCGGCTCCAACGAGGAGGCGACGCGGCTCTCGGGCGTCAACGTCGACCGCTGGAAGATCATCATCTACGCCGTTGACGGCCTGTTCATCGGCCTGGCCGGTATCGTCATCGCCTCGCGCATGAACTCGGCCCAGCCGGGACTTGGCATGGGCTACGAGCTCGACGCGATCGCGGCTGCAGTCATCGGCGGCACCTCCCTCTCCGGGGGCGAGGGAAGCGTCGTCGGCACGATCATCGGTGCATTCCTCATCAGCACGCTCCGCATCGGCCTCTCGGTGGCCGGTATCCCCGACCAGTGGAAGTCGGTGATCACGGGCCTCGTGGTCATCGGCGCCGTCTGGCTCGACATCCTGCGCCGGCGCAGTCGCGCCTGAGGGGCACCTGCCCTTCACCTCACTTCGGGCCCAACAACGGCCGCGCTGCGGCCGGAATCGGGAATAGCGGTTCAGCAACGAACACGGAGGAGTTCATGAAGCTCACGCGCATCACCAGCCTCGCGGCTGGCACGATGACCCTGGCCCTGGTGGTCAGCGCCTGCTCCGGCAGCGCCACGACAGCGCCGGCGGCGAGCGCCGCTGCGGCATCGGCGCAGGCCTCGTCGGCCGGCGGAGCGGCCTCTGCGTACGTCCCGCCCACGGACGCCGGTGCGGCCAAGGGCAAGACGATCGCCATCATCTCGAAGGGCGAGCAGCACCAGTTCTGGCAGGCCGTCAAGAAGGGCGCCCTCGATGAGGCCGCCAAGCTCGGCGTCACTGCCACGTATCAGGGCCCGGCGACGGAGTCCGAGGTGGACAAGCAGCTCACCATGCTGCAGACCGCTCTCAGCAACAACCCGGCGGCCGTCTGCTTCGCGGCCCTCGACAGCAAGGCCGCCGGCGCCCTCCTGGCGCAGGCCCAGGCTTCCAAGATCCCCGTCGTCGGCTTCGACTCCGGCGTCGACAGCACCATCCCGGTGACGACCGTCGCTACCGACAACACCGCGGCCGCTGCCGTGGCTGCCGACCACATGGCCAGCCTCATCGGCAACGCGGGCACGGTCGGCGTCATCGTCCACGACCAGACCAGCCAGACCGGCATCACCCGGCGTGACGGGTTCCTCGCCCAGATGGCGGCGAAGTACCCGAACATCAAGGTCCTCCCGCCGCAGTACGGCGCGGGGGACGCGGTCAAGTCCGCCGACATCGCGAAGGCGATGATGACGGCCAACCCTGACCTCAAGGGCTTCTTCGGAGCGAACGAGGGCTCCATCAAGGGCGTCCTCAACGCACTCAAGGAGACCGGCAACGAAGGCAAGATCGTGGCCATCGGCTACGACTCCGGCCAGCAGCAGATCGACGCGATCACCAGCGGCGTCGAGGCCGGCGCCATCACCCAGAACCCGATCGGCATCGGTTCCAAGTGCGTCGACGCCGCGGTCGACGCGATCAACGGCAAGGCCTTGCCGCAGAAGATCGACACCGGCTTCTCCTGGTTCGACAAGACCAACATCAACAACCCGGAGATCCAGGCCGTCCTCTACAAGTAGGCCCCTCGCCTGGCCCGCCACCACTGGGGCTGTCCGCAGAGCGGGCAGCCCCCAGTCTCACCGTGGGCCGTTCACGGGAACCCCTGACCGAAGTCATGCGGGGATCACCGGATGAGCACCATCAACGATGTCGCGAAGCTGGCGGGCGTCTCCGCCATGACGGTCTCGCGCGTCATCAACAACTCCGGCTACATCGGCCGGGAAACCCGGTCGCGCGTTGAGGCCGCGATCGCGGAGCTGGCCTATGTCCCGAACGCGGTCGGGCGACAGCTGCGGTCGAAGCGGACCAAGATGCTGGCGCTGGTCCTCTCGGACATCATGAATCCGTTCTTCACGACCATCGCCCGCGGCGTCGAGGACGTGGCCCGGGCGCAGGGCTTCTCCGTCATGTTCTGCAACACGGACGAGTCGGAGGCCGAAGAGGCCCGGTACCTGCTGATGCTGGTCCAGCGCCAGGTGGACGGCGTGCTGCTCGTTCCCGCGAGCACGAGCGGGAAGTCGCTGCGCCTGCTGTCGTCGCACCACATGCCGGTCGTTGTCATCGACCGCCGCATCCAGTCCCGCCAGATCGATAGCGTTCGATCCGACTCGGAGGCAGGGGCCTACACGCTCACGCAGCACCTCATCGGTCTCGGACACCGCCGCATTGCCGTGCTGACCGGTCGTCGGAGCGTCTCCACCTCGATCGACCGCGTCGCAGGCTACTGCCGGGCTATGCTCGACGCCGGGATCGAGCTGGACGACAACCTGGTCCGCTACGGCGAGTACAACTACGGCGAGTACAACCAGGTGGACGGAAACCGGATGGCGCGGGAGGTCCTGGCTGCCGATCCGCGGCCGACCGCGATCTTCGCCGCGAACAACTTCATCGCGTTCGGCGCGATGCGATCGCTCCGTGACGCGGGTTTCCGGGTGCCGGAGGACGTGTCGATCGTGGCGTTCGACGACCTGCCCGTCGCCTGGCTGTCCGATCCGTTCATGACGGTCGTGGACCAGCCCGCATACGAGATCGGGCGACGCGCAGCCGAGCTGCTGCTGTCGCGACTCGACGGCACGATCTCGGGCCCGGGTCGCGAGGTGGTCCTGCCGAGCGAGCTGATCGTTCGCCGCTCGAGTGGTGCGCCGGCTGGGCAGTCCGTCATGAACCCGGGATCGACGGCAGAAGCCGTTTCGCTGTCCCTTGCGTAGACGCCCTGGGATCCCTGCGCGGCAGCGTGGCCCGGCCACGAGCGGAGTGACGGCCCCGGGGGCTGCGCTCGACGGCGGCCACGATCTCGCGGTGATCTCCCGCTGCGCCCCGTACACAGACGCCCCCGCCTCGCCAGCCCGCCACAGCAGGAGTGCACGATGCTGAAGACCGAATTGCTCCACCCGGAGATCCTCCAGGCGCTCGGCGAGGCTGGCCATGGCGCCCAGGTCCTGATCGCGGACGGCAACTACCCGCTGCTCACCCGCTCGAGCGCGGGCGCCCACCGGGTCCACCTCAACCTCGCACCGGGCCTGGTGACCGTGACCGACGTCCTGGGCGTCCTGATCGGCGCGATTCCCATCGAGGCCGCCCACGTAATGGGTCCCGACACGGATGAGGAGCCCGGCATCTTCGCCGACTTCCGGAGGATGCTGCCCGAGACCCCACTCCAGCGGCTCGGGCGCTTCGCGTTCTACGACATGGCCCGGAGCCCCGACCTCGCGCTCGCGATCTCGACCGGGGAGCAGCGCATCTACGCCAACATCCTGCTGACCATCGGCGTGGTCATGCCCGAGTAGGCACCCAACGAGGCACTCCCGCGCGGACCCGCCTGAACGGTCGGAGCGCCCGCCTCACGACAGGAGACGAATCCCATGACGAGCAGTCCCGTCGGCCGTTTCGTCGGCGCCTGGCCGAAGATCGGAATCCGGCCCGCCATTGACGGCCGCATGCACGGAATCCGCGAATCGCTCGAGTCCCAGACGAAGGCGATGGCGCGCCGCACGGCCGACCTCATCGCCGCGAACCTGCGCTACCCGGACGGGACGCCCGTGGAGGTTGTCGTCCCCGACCACACCATCGGCGGCGTCTACGAGGCGGCCAAGGTCGCCGAGCTCTTCCGGGTCGAGGGCGTGGGCGTCTCCATCACGATCACGCCGTGCTGGTGCTACGGCTCGGAGACGATGGACATGGATCCCCTGACCCCGAAGGCGGTCTGGGGCTTCAACGGCACCGAGCGCCCGGGGGCGGTCTACCTGGCGGCCGTGCTCGCCGCCCACACGCAGAAGGGGCTCCCGGCCTTCGGCATCTACGGCCGCGATGTCCAGGATGCGGGCGACGGGACGATCCCGGCGGACGTGCAGGCGAAGATCCTGCGCTTCGCGAAGGCCGGTCTCGCCGCGGCGATCCTGCGCGGCAAGTCGTACCTCTCGCTCGGCGGCGTCTCGATGGGCATCGCGGGCTCGATCGTTGACCAGCCGTTCTTCGAGAAGTACCTCGGCATGCGCGTCGAGTGCGTCGACATGTCCGAGCTCGCGCGCCGGATGGAGGAGGGCATCTACGACCCGGTCGAGTTCGAGAAGGGCCTGGCCTGGGCGAAGGCGAGCTGCACCGAGGGCGCGGACCGCAACCCGGCCGACCTGCAGAAGAGCCGCGAGGAGAAGGATCGCGACTGGGCGACCGTGGTGAAGATGACCCTGATCACCCGCGATCTCCTGGTCGGCAACCCGCGCCTGGCCGAGCTGGGCTTCGGCGAGGAGGCGATGGGCCGGAACGCGATCCTTGGCGGCTTCCAGGGCCAGCGCCAGTGGACCGATCACGCCCCCAACGGCGACTTCATGGAGGCGATCCTGAACTCGTCGTTCGACTGGAACGGGATCCGCGCCCCGCACATCTTCGCGACAGAGAACGACAGCCTCAACGGCGCGACGATGCTGCTCAGCTACCTGCTGACCAACCGTGCCCAGATCTTTGCCGACGTCCGCACGTACTGGAGCCCGGAGGCGGTCAAGCGCGTCACGGGCCACGATCTCGAGGGGGTCGCCGCGGGCGGCTTCATCCACCTCATCAACTCGGGCGCGGCGACGCTCGACGCGACGGGCGCGATGACCGCGGACGGCGAGCCCGCGATGAAGCCGTTCTGGGAGATCACCGAGAGTGACGTCCGCGCGGCCCTCGAGGCGACCACCTGGTACCCCGCCAACCGGGGCTACTTCCGGGGCGGCGGGTACTCGTCGCAGTTCGTCAGCCGGGGCGGCATGCCCATGACGATGGCCCGCCTCAACCTGGTCTCGGGCGTGGGCCCGGTCCTCCAGATCGCCGAGGGCTGGACGGTCGACCTCCCGAAGGATGTCCACGACATCCTCGACGGGCGCACCGACCCGACCTGGCCGACCCACTGGTTCGTGCCGCGCGTGAACGGCGTCGGACCCTTCCGCGACGTCTACACGGTGATGGCGAACTGGGCCGCCAACCACGGCGCGATCAGCTACGGCCACATCGGGGCCGACCTCATCACGCTGGCCTCGGTCCTGCGAATCCCGGTCCACATGCACAACGTCCCGGAGGAGGATCTCTTCCGGCCGAGCGCATGGGCCAACCTCGGAACCGCCGATCCCGAAGGCGCGGACTTCCGGGCCTGCGCCACCTTCGGCCCGCTGTACGGCCGCCGCTGAGACCCGGGACGAGACGCGCCCCCGGGATCGTCGACGCGATCCGCGGGACTGCAGCACCGAGCGGACGTCCTGCACGCTCGCGAGAACAGGGCGCGTCCGCGGCGGGCTTCGGGAAGAGGGGCGCTGCTGTGGTCGCTCAGCGGCGCGATGTCACGCGCCGGTTGCCACGGCGCACCGATCCAGCAGCGCTTCGATGATGGGGAGGGCCTCCCGCGCCCCCCGGAGGAGCGCGACCGGCGCAGCGTCTGATGTCGCCAGGCCGTCGCCGGGGCGGACGGTCCACGAGCGACCCGCGGCCGCGACAACGAGGTCGCCGGGCTCCGCCGTGAACGCGACACCCGACTCGACGACCGATCCTGACCCTGGGGCGCCGAGCGCGCCGAGCAGCGCCGTCCACGTCCCCAGGTCGCTCCAACCCACGTCCATGGCGCCCATGACGACCCTCCCCGCCCGGGAGGCGGGCTCCATGACCGCGTAGTCGATCGAGGTCGAGCGGATCGCGGGATAGGCCTCCTGGAGCCTGCCCGCCGCGTGCGCGGCATCCACGGCTTCGAACACGTCGGGGGCGAAGTCGCGGAGGGCGGCCCGGATCGCGCCCCGCTGCCACAGGAAGATGCCGGCGTTCCACGCGACGCCGGGTTGCACCGCCAGCCGGGCGGCCATCTCGCGATCGGGCTTTTCCTCGAACCGGCGCAGCGGATGGGCCGTCAGGCGGCCCGCTCCAATGCGTTCCAGATCGGGGACGAGATAGCCGTAGTCGGTTGCGGGTCCGGTGACCCGGATGCCGAGCGTCACCAGCGGGCGCGCGATCCCGAACGAACCGTGCGCCAGCTCCGCCGCGGCGTCAGCGAGCACGGCACGGAACGCCCCTGCGTTCGCCACCTGCTGGTCGGCTGGCAGGACGACCATGACAGCATCCTCGGGCGCATCAAGCGCGACGGTTGCCAGGGCGATCGCGGCCGCCGTGTTCCGCCCCAGCGGTTCCTCGAGCACGGTCACGTCGGGTGCCTGGGCACGGACGAGCGGGGCGTGGAGCTGGTTGGTCACCACGGCCACCCCGCCGTCTGCGATCTCCCGCACCCGGTCGACGGTGCGCTGGAAGAGCGTCCGGTCCCCGAGGAGCGGCAGGAACGGCTTCGGGCGAGCCGCGGTGGAAAGCGGCCGCAGGCGGGTCCCGCCGCCGCCCGCCAGGATCACCGCGTACATGGATCGACTGCCCGGTCCTGGGGGCTGCCTGTCGACTGCCGTCTGCGCCGCGATTGTGCCCCGCCGAAGGGCCGTCCCAGGCTCCAAGGTCTGCCGACTTCCCTGGGCTGCCTCTTGACGCCTCACGCTTCGTGATGAAGAGCGACTCGATGAGAAAGGGTCCGTGCCAACAGGCCGCGTTGTGATCGAAGGCAGCATTTCAGTAGCCGCGCAGCTCGGTGCTGGTCCGCCGGGGCAGGTTCGTGTGCGGCTTGCGCTCGAGCACCAGGTAGTCCAGGCCGTGGGCCCGACAGAAGTCGCGCTTCTCCTGCTGGTCGCCGTCCTCGTTCACGATGTAGACGTGCGGCGCGATCGCATCGATCTCAGGCTCGGCGTCCATCCAGCCCGTGCCGGTCGAGACCAGACAGTGGCGCACGCAGCGCACGGCCTGGACCATGTACCGGCGCTCCTCCTGGCCCCGCAGCGGATGCCCGGGGCCCTTGAGGAGCCTGACGTTCTCGTCGCTGCCCACGATCACGTAGAGATCGCCGTGCGCGGCCGCATCCAGGAAGAACCGGACGTGGCCAGAGTGCAGCCAATCGAAGCACCCGGTCACCACGACCCGCTTCCCGCCGGGTGGGGCAGAAGGTGTCTCGTTCACCGGTGGGAAGCCAGCCAGCTGGTCGGCTTCGATGACGCGGTAGTCGATGCCAAGGGAGAGGCATCGGGCGCGTAGGTCCGGGTCATCCTCGGCCTCCGGGACGGCCAGCGTGGCGCTACGGCGCGCAAGATCCGGCAGCGTCGCGCGTGGGAGCCGCTCCACGACGGCGGCGCTGTCGACATCGCGCAGTGCCTGCGCGAGGAAGAGCCGCTCCTCCTCCGGGAAGAATGGCAGGCGCCCGGTCGTGGACCGAACCAGCGCGTCGGACCAGAGGTCGAGGCTGACGCTCCCCAGTCGCGCGGCCTCCTGGAGGAACCGCACGTCCGCGGACTGCAGGTTGTCGAGGCTCCGCGAGATCACGACCCGAGCGGTCGCCTCGGCGACTTCGCGGGCTGACGGGGTTGTGTCGGTCACCGTCCCACTACTCCGTCCGGACCGAGATCCGGAAGGATCCGGGCACGTCCTCGGCGGATGCGACGACGAGATAGCCGCCGCCACACCCCGAGTACATCGCGCCGGCGTACCTCGCCTGGTACCAGGCCAGGAGCGCCTTGAGGTCGACGGTGATCGTGGGGTGGGCCAGCGTGTGGGGCAGGAGCGCATCCCAGCACCGGGAGCACTCGTTCATGGAGGCGCCCAGCGACGCGAGGTCGTGCCGGACGATGGCGTCGAAGCAGTCCTTGCCGCTCTGGCCCAGCCGGCGAACCCATTCCGGATCGAGGCGCTTCACCCCGAGGGGTCCGTATCCGGGAGGTCGCGGCGCGACCGCGATCAGGTGAATCCGCGTCTCCAGCCACCGCGCCACGCCCGCATCGCGGCTGGACTCGATGTGGCTCGGAAACCAGCCGCCATCGACGGACGGGTCATAGTCGAGGCGGCTCACGCCTGGGAAGATCACCCCGATCATGTCCTGTGAGCCGGACGGCTCCGCCTGCCCCGCGTTCTCGGCGGCATAGAGCTCTCGGACCAGGGCCATCGGTTCGGGGCTCGACGGCACCTGGTCGCCCCACAGCGCGAACGCGCGCGCTCGCGTCCCGGTGGCCATGCCACTCCGGTCCATGAAGCGGACCGACGGCTGCAGCGACACGACCACCATGGAGCCCGGCGGCTCCGGGTTGCATGCTGATACGAAGGGTTGGTCGATCCACCCGCCGGCCAGCTGGAGGCGGTACGGCAGGCGGCCGATCACGTCGTCAAGCCCCGGCGTTGGCCACGTCGCATCAGCCGGCCGACCCGCCTCGGCACGGTCGATCGCGCGGTCGAGTCCTCCAGGGGTCCCGTCGGGTGGACCAAGCACCAGGATCAGCCCTCCACCACTGCCTTGCCGGCCTTGCGCGCGGCGAACTGCTCGGCAATCCAGGCATACGTGGCAGCCATGCCGTCACGTAGGGGCGTCCGAGGTTCCCAGCCCAGGACGGCCTCGATGAACGTGTTGTCGCTGTTCCGCCCGGCGACGCCCTTGGGCGCTTCGAGCTTGTACGAGCGCTCGAGGGTGACGCCGGCGATCGACTCGACCATCGACACGAGGTCGTTGATCGAGATGAGCTCGCTCGAGCCCAGGTTGATCGGCGTGGCGATCAGGTCGGGGCTGTGCATGATCCGGTCGATCCCGTAGGTGCAGTCGTCGATGTAGCAGAACGAGCGCGTCTGCGTCCCGTCGCCCCAGATCTCGATCCGCATGTCCCCGGCGTCCAGCGCCTCGATCACCTTGCGACACATCGCCGCGGGCGCCTTCTCCCGGCCGCCGAACCAGGTCCCGTTGGGTCCGTAGATGTTGTGGAAACGCGCGATGTGCGTCTCGAGGCCACGCTCCGCCCAGTACTCCTGGCAGAACATCTCCGAGATCAGCTTCTCCCACCCGTAGCCACGCTCGGCCATCGCCGGATAGGCGTCCGACTCCTTGAGCGCGATCACGTCGGGCGACTTCTGGAGGTCCGTGTTGTAGGCGCAGGCGGACGACGAGAAGAAGTAGCGCTTAACGCCGGCCCGGTAGGACGCCTCGGTCAGGTGCGTGTTGACGAGGATGCTGCGAAGGCATTCCACCCGGAACCGCTCGATGAACCCCATCCCGCCCATGTCGGCGGCAAGGTTGTACACCTCGGTGGCTCCTTCCACCGCCCGGATCGCGTTGGCCTCGTGGCTCAGGTCCATCGACAGGCATTCCACGCCGGGCACGCGCTGGTACCACTCGGGGAGCGGCTTCCGGTCGATCGCCCGGATCCGCGTGTAGCCGAGGTCGTGGAAGTACCGGGCCAGCGAACCGGCGATGAACCCGCCGGCGCCCGTAACGACGATGAGGTCGTTGCGATCGAGGCTACGCTCGATGTCGCTGCCAAGCACCTGGTCGTTGGTCGCGTTGGTCATTTCGCTTCACCTTTCATGCCGATTCATTCGAGTCGCCGACTGGTCACGGACGTCATGCGCGAGAGAGCGCCGACTGCCGACTGGGAGTGCGGGTCCCGTTCCCTGAGCGCGTCTCCGCTCGAGCGCCGGACCACCAGTTGCGTCGGGAGGACGACTTCGTGGAACGTCTCCGTCGCGCCGGTCGACATGCGATCGAGCAGCACGGCGACGCTCCGCTGTCCCATCTCGTAGGCCGGCTGGGCCGCCACCGTGAGGAAGGGGAAGGTGACCATGGCTTGCGGCAGGTCATCGAAGGCCACCAGGGCCACGTCTTCCGGCACGCGGACATGCAACTCGTCCAGTTCCTGCAGGACGCCGATCGCGATGAAGTTGTTCGCCGCGAAGAGTGCCGTCGGGCGAGGGATAACGGCCATCGCTTGTCTGGCCATCGTTCGTCCGCTCTCGATCGTGTACTCGCCCCGGAAGACACGCGGGGGTTCAGCCTGATGCGCCTCGGCAAAAGCCTTCCGGAAGCCGGCCACCCGGTCGTCAGCGGTTGATACCGATAGGGGCCCGCTCAGAACCGCGGTCCTCGAGTGCCCCAGTGACGCGAGGATTCGGCCGAGCTCGAGTGCTCCCCCCCTCGAATCGGCACGAACGACATCCGCCACGCGTTCCCTGAGACGTCGGTCGACCACGACGACGGGCGTTTCGTGATCGCGACACTGCTTGATCGCCGCTACGCCCCCCCGAGCCGGCACGAGCAGGATCCCGTCCGCCTGCCTCTGCAGGATCATCCGCACATAGCGCTGTTCGTCCACATCGCGCTCGTCGGTGTTGCAGATCAACAGCATCAGGCCAGCGTCGCTGGCAGCGTCCTCCACTCCCCGCGCGACCGTCGTGAAGAACGGGTTCGTCATGTCGGTGAGGACCAGCGCGATCGTGTCGGTCCGTTTGGAGCGCAGGCTCCGGGCAATCGAGTTGGGCACGTAGCCGATCTCGGCGATGGCCTGTTCGACTCGAGCTCGAACCTGGCTGCTGACCGGTCCCGAGCCGTTCACGACACGAGAAACGGTGATCGCAGCGACGCCGGCGCGAGTCGCGACATCGACGATCGTTGGCATCGTCTCGACCCCATCAGAAGCTACCGTGGAGGCTCGAAGCGCGAGTGGTAACGTTAGCGTGGTAACGCTACCATTTTGCCTTGGGGTTTGTCCAGAGGCTCTTCGCGGGGGGTAGACGGCAATCGCGCAGCGCCCCGCACACGGCGGCCCGCGCCGCGCGCGGGTCCGCCTTCAGCTCAGGTTCGAGGCGTCCATCTCCGCGCGGGTGGGCGGCTGGGCGCCTGCCCGCGTGCAGGTGATCGCGGCTGCCTTGTTCGCGAACGCCAGGCAGTCGCGCAGCTCGTCCGCCGGGATCTCCCGGACGCTCGATCGTTCGAGCCTGCCCGCTTCGTGCAGCCAGGCAAGGAAACCCGAGGTGAACGAGTCCCCGGCCCCCACGGTGTCCGAGACGACGACCCGCGTGCCGGCGACCTCGACGCGGTCCCGGGCCGTCATGCCGAGGACGCCGTCATGGCCCCTCGTCACGACCACGAGGCCGGGGCCGCGCGCCAGCCACGCCGCGGCCGCGGCGTCGGGTGCCGCCCCCGGGTAGAGCCATTCGAGGTCCGCCTGGCTGACCTTGACGACGTCGGCCAGGGAGACCCAGCCCTCGAGGCGCGGGAGGTAGGCCGTTCGCTCGCCCACGAGGCTCGGCCGGATGTTCGGATCCAGGGTCAGGACGCGGCGCCCGTGCTCGCGGCGCATCACGGCCTCGAAGGCCGACGCCCCCGGCTCGCGAACCATGGAGATCGACCCGAGGTGGATGGCGGTCACATCGTCCGGGAGCTCGGCCGGCGCGTGATCGGCGCCGAACATGCGGTCCGCGGTGCCCTCGCCGTAGAACACGTAGACGGGCTCGCTGCCCGCCTCGATCTGGACCACGGCCAGGGTCGTCGGCTCGTCGCCGTCCTCCACGAGCGAGCAGTCCACGCCGTCGGCCTCGAGGCGACCGCGCAGCATCCGCCCGAACCGGTCGGTTGAGATCCGTCCCAGGAACCCGACGGGAGCCCCGAGCCGGCCGAGGCCCATCGCGACGTTGAACGAGGATCCGCCGGCGCGCGCGACGTAGGCTGGCTCGTCGCCGGCCCACGCTGGAACCAGGTCGATGAGCGCTTCCCCGGTGACCAGGATCATGCCTGCTCCTCCCCGTCGATATCGCTCGGGCCCGACGCCCGCCCCCGGACGGCTCCGGGCGTCGCCGATCGGGCGACGAGGACGCCACCCGTATCTTCCCCGGTGACGGGCGGCCTCGACAAGGCCGACTGGCCCATCCTCCGCAGGCCCCGCGTCCGGGGCGGCGTCAGGCGTTCAGCGCATCCTGGCGGAAGGACCCGGCGTCCTCGAGCCGGCGACGGAGGGCGCCGAGGAAGCGCGCCCCCATCTCGCCGTCGACGAGGCGGTGATCGGCGGAGAGGGTGAGCCGCATGATCGTCCGCACGGCCAGTCCGTCCCCGATCGCGACCGCGGTCGGAATCGCGCTCGAGACCGCGAGGATCGCCGCCTCGCCCGGGTTGATGATGGCGCTGAACTCCTCGACCCCGAACATGCCGAGATTGGAGACGGTGAACGTGCTCCCCGTCATGTCGTCGACGGGGAGTGTGCCCTCGCGGGCCGCGCTCGCCAGCGCGACCGCCCGCTCGTGGAGCTCGCCGATCGGCAGTCGATCGGCGTCCCGGATGACGGGGACGACCAGGCCTCCCGGCAGCGCCACGGCCACGCCGAGGTGGACCCGTCGGCGGGTCCAGACCGAGATGCCGTCGGTCCGCGAGTTCACGTCCGGGAACTCGGCCAGGGTCTGGGACGTTGCCGCCAGGACGAAGTCCGTGATGGTCAGGTTCGTGCCGGCGGCCTTGAGCTCCGCGCGGAGCGCGAGCAGGCGGGTCACGTCCACCGCGACGGTCACGGTGAAATGCGGTGTCGACGTCCAGCTCTGGGTCAGGCGATCGGCGATGACCCGGCGCATCCGGCTGAGCGGTCGCGGCTCCTCCTCGCCGTCGGCGGGGGTGGTCGTGAGCGGAGCGGCCGTTGGGGCAGGGCGGCTCGTCGTTGCCGAGGCGGCAGGGCCCACCTGGGCGGGGCTGGTTGTCACGGGGCCGGGTGCTGCGATGGCCGCTGCGGCCGCGATCGCGGCCAGGACGTCGCGCTCGGTGATCCGTCCGCCGGGGCCGCCGCCGGAGATCGTGCGGGGATCGATCCCCGCCTCTGCCGCCGCACGGCTCGCCCGCGGACTGATCCGCAGGCGGTCTCCCGTCGCAGCCGCCGCGGTCGTGACGGGCGCGATGCTCGGAAGCGCCGGAGCAGCGCTCGATGGGGCCACACCGGCGGCGGGTTCGGCCACGGGGGCCGGCGGCGCGGCGGTCGGTGCGGGGGCCGTGGGAACTGCCGGGACGGCGGTCGGCGCCGCCTCGGGGATCGCCTCGCCGGGCTGGCCGACGTAGGCGGTGACGGTGTTCACCGGGACGGTGGCGCCTTCTGCCGCGACGATCTTGAGGAGGACGCCGTCGTCGAACGCCTCGACCTCCATGGTGGACTTGTCGGTCTCGATCTCGAAGAGAATGTCGCCCCTCTTGACCGGGTCGCCTTCCTTCTTGTGCCAGGCGATGACCGTGCACTCCTCGGTCATCTGGCCGGGCTTCGGCATGAGGATCGCGTGCGCCATGACTGGGTCCTCTCTCTCGTCAGCGGACGCCGTGAAGCGACCTGCGGCCGCTCACAGGAGGCCCTTCGCTGCGTCATAGATGTCGCCGGCGTTGGGCAGGAAGGCTCGCTCCAGGCTCTCGGCCTGCGGCGAAATCCCGGCCTGGGCGCCGATCCGTGCGACCGGCGCGTCGAGGAAGTCGAAGGCCTCGAGCTGGATCCGCGCGACGATCTCGTTGACGTAGCTGCCGACCAGGATCGCCTGGCTCGCCACGACGCAGCGGCCGGTCTTGCGGACGGACGTGAGGACGGTCTCCATGTCGAGCGGCACGAGGCTGCGCAGGTCGATGACCTCCGCCCCGACGCCGTCCTCGGCCTGGAGGCGATCGGCCGCGGCGAGCGCGTCCGGCACGGCCGGGCCCCAGCTCACGATCGTGAGGTCGTTGCCCTCGCGCGCGACCCGGGCGACGCCGATCGGGACCAGGACCTCGTCCTCCGGGACGATGCCCTTCGTCGGATAGAGGCCCTGGCTCTCGACGAAGAGGACCGGGTTGTTGGTCCGGATCGCCGACTTCAGGAGGCCCTTCGCATCCGCGGGGTTGGACGGGTAGATGACGTAGATCCCCGGGAGATGGGTGAAGAGGCTTTCGAGGGACTGGCTGTGCTGCCCGCCGTAGCCCTTGCCGGCCCCGACGGACGCCCGGATCACGAGCGGGACCTCCACCTGGCCGCCGCTCATGTAATGCCACTTGGCGGCCTGGTTCGCGATCTGATCCGACGCCATGAGCGCGAAGTCCATGTACATCAGCTCGACCACCGGCCGGAGGCCGACGATGGCGGCACCGACGGCGGTGCCGCAGATGCAGGCCTCGGAGATCGGCGTGTTGAAGACGCGATCGCGCCCGAACGCCTCGAGGAGGCCCTTCGTGAGCTTGAACGCGCCGCCGTAGTCGGCGACATCCTCGCCGTAGAAGAGGACGCGGCCGTCGCGGATCATCTCCTCGGCGAGCGCGTCGCGGATCGCATCCCGGTAGGTGATCGCGCCGTCGGCGTCGCGCTTGGCCGGCGGGACCGCCACGAACGGCACCACGTCGCCACGGCCGGCGGGGACAACGTCCGAGGCCGTGTCGGTGTAGAGGTACTTCAGGGCCTCGGCCGGATCCGGGTCGGCGGCCTGGGAGGCGCGGACCGCGGCGCGCGCGTTGCGCTCGCGAACCTTCGCCTCGACCGCCGCGACCCCGGCCTCGTCGGCCACGCCTGCGTCGACGATCTGCAGCTTGAGGCGTTCGATCGCGTCGACCGCCCGCCAGGCGGCCTCCTCCTCGCGCGTCCGGTACTCGTTGCGGGGGTCAGAGAGCGAGTGCCCGTAGTAGCGGTAGGTGCTCGCCTCGATGAGGACCGGGCCCTGGCCCGCCCGGCACAGCGCAGCTGCGCGCCGGACCGCGTCGCGCACGGCGAGGACGTCCATCCCGTCGATCGTCTCGGCGTGCATGTTGTCCTCGGAGAAGCCGGCGGCGCGGCGCGCCAGGTGCCGGACTCCCATCACCTCTTCGTCCGTGTGGTGCGTCATCCCGTAGTGGTTGTTCTGGATGAAGTAGATGACGGGGAGCCCGTACGCGTGGTCGCCGGCAAGGTGGTTCGTCCACTGCGCCTGGGCCGCCCAGTTGAGCGACTCGAGGACCACCCCGTTGGCGTAGGCGCCGTCCCCGGCGAAGCAGCACACGACGCGGTCCGACCGGTCGTATCGGTGTGCCATCGCCGCGCCCGTGGCGATGGGCACGCTGCCGCCCACGATCGCGTTGGCGCCAAGGTTGCCCGTCGAGAAGTCGCCGATGTGCATCCCGCCGCCGCGGCCGGCGCTGTAGCCGGTCTCCTTGCCGAAAAGCTCCGCGATCACGTGGTAGACGTGCTCCTCGAGCGCCGCCTCCAGCAGCTCTTCGTGGGTGCCGCCGGCCGAGAACGGGACGCGAGCGCGCAGCGCCTCGTCGGACATCCGTCGGATCGCCGCGAAGCCCTTGGCGACCGCGTCGCCGTGGCCTCGGTGCGAGCTCGTGATGTTGTCGTCGATTCGCAGCAGGCTGCAGGCTCCGACGGGCGAGGCTTCCTGCCCGATCGAGACGTGGGTCGGGCCGCGGTACTCGTAGCTCGGGAGCGGGTCGTAGCCACCGGACCGGAGGCGGACGATCATCTCCTCGAGCTCGCGGATGGCGAGCATGTCGTCGAACAGCTCGAGCGCCTCGACGCCGGTGATGCCGCCGTCGGCGATCTCCGTCGCGAGCGTGCCCGCGTAGGCGAAGCCCGTGATGGTCCCTGCGGACTCTTCGAAGAGCGCCGTGTCGGGTCCATGGTCGCTTCGATAGGCGGCCGCCGTTGTCATCGAGACCTCCGATTCCACGCCGTGCCCGCCCGAGCGAGCCGAGCGGCGCTCATGCCTTGATCACCTTGACGCCCCGACGCTCGAGGCTGCGCACCACGCGCTCGTCGATCCCGGTGTCCGTGACGAGGATGTCGATCGCCTCCAGCCGGCCCGAGCTCACGAACGAGCGCGTGCCGACCTTCCGGCTGTCGGCGAGCAGGATCACTTCGCGCGAGCGGCCCAGGACCAGCTCCTTCGTGTAGGCCTCCGCCGGGTCCGTGGTCGTGAGGCCCTCCTCGAGGGAGAACGCGAACGTCCCGATCAGGGCGCGGTCGACGTGGAGCGCGTCGAGGAGGAGGTGCGTCAGCGGCCCGACCAGCGCCTGGCTCGTCGCGCGGAACTCGCCCCCGATGACGATGAGTCGCGGCCCCCGGCCCGCCAGCTCCATCGCGGCCGGCAGGCTGTTCGTGACGACCGTCAGGCGATCCCACCCGCGGAGCAGGCGCGCGGCCTCGAGGACCGTGCTGCCGCTGTCGAGGTAGACGGTGTCGTCCGGTGAGAGGAGAGCGACGGCCCGCGCGGCGATGCGGGCCTTCTCCTCCGCGGCTTCGACGGCCTTGACGTCGAAGTGAAGCTCGCTCGGCCGCTCGTCCAGCGCCACGGCGCCACCGTGCACGCGACGCAGCCGGCCCTCCATCGCGAGGGCGTCGAGATCCCGGCGGACCGTCGCCTGGGAGACCCCGAGCGACGCGCTCAGCTCCTCGAGCCGCGCTGCGCGCCGCGATTCGACGATCGAGCGGATCCGCTGCCGGCGCTGCGGCGCGAGATCGCGGGCGGCCCCGGTCGTGTCCCCCGGATCGCTCATAACATTCCACGTCATTGCAAGATTCTTGCATCATCTTGCGTAGCATGTCAAGTTGCGCAGGGCTCGCGGAGAGGCGGAGCTGCCCGGCGACCACGCCGGTGACGCGCTCGCAGGTCGCTACTTGCGGGCGCGGCTCAGAGCGGCGTCACGACCACCAGGCCGACCAGGCGTTCGGCCGTCGTCCGATCGAGCTCGCCCGCGCCGGGCAGGAGCGCGTTCGCGATCCCGGCGGCCATCCCGAGCCGGGCCGCGTCGATCAGCGGGGACCCGCCGACCAGCGCCGTCGCAAGGCCCGCCAGGAAGGCGTCGCCGCTGCCGACGGGGTACACGCCCCGGACGTCGGGCGGCTCGAGGCGCGCCTCGCCGGCCGCGCTGACGGCCACGGCCCCGGCGGTCCCGAGCGTGACGACGACGGCGACGGCCCCGCGGTCGCGCAGGACGCGGGCCGCGACCACCGCGGATCCCGCGTCGACCACCGACAGCCGGGCTGCGTCGCCGGCCTCCGCCGCGTTCACCTTGACGACGGCCGGGCGCTCGGCGAGCACGTCGGCGAGCGCCTGCCCGTACGTGTCGGCGAGGACGGGCACCGAACGAGCCCCCGCGAGTCGCGCGATCCGGGCATAGCCGTCGGTCGGGGCACCGGGTGGCAAGCTGCCTGAGAAGGCGAGTGCCCCGACGTCTCCTCGATCGAGCTCGCGCGCGACGATGACCTCGAGCGATTCCCAGGCGGCCGGCTCGATCTCCACGCCCCGCTCGTACAGCTCGGTGAGCGAACCCGTGGAGCGGTCGAGGATGGAGATGCAGGTCCGGGTCTCCGCGGCCGAGCGCAGCATGCTCGCCTCGACGCCGATCTCCGCGAGGCGCTCCACGATCCAGTCGCCCGACCGGCCGCCGACGATCCCGACGGCGGTGACGCGGGCACCGAGCGCCGCGGCGGCCCGTGCCGCGTTGAGGCCCTTCCCGCCCGGCCGCGGAACGACGGCCGTGGGCCGGTGGATGGAGCCGACCGCCAGGTGGTCGACCTCGTACAGTCGGTCGATCGAGGCGTTCGCGGCGACGAAGACGAGCCGCGGCCGGCCCGGACCCCCGGTCACGTCACGGCCGCGGGACGTCGCGGGCAGCGCCTGGCCACGGTCAGTACCCCGTGTACCAGCCGTCTCCCGGGACCGGTGCGGCGGTCAGGCGGCTCGGCCGGTCGTGCCACGGTCGGCCCCGGACGTCGACGAGGTCCACGAGCCGGCGGAGCCGCTCGCGTCCCGTCGTCGCTAGGAAGGCGTCGCGGGCATCCGGCGCCATCGTCGCCGCCTCCGCCCACACCGAGCGGCCGACGAGGACGCCGCTCGCCCCGGCGTCGCAGGCGGTCTCGACCTGGGCCTCGAACGTCGCCTCGTCGACGCCCCCGGACAGGAGGACCCAGGGGAGCGTCGAAGCTGCGTCGAGCTCGGCGCACGCCGCGCGCCAGCGGTCCCGGTCGTCCACCGACGGGTCGTACGGGAACTCGGCCTTGAGGACGTCCCCGCCGATCGGGGTGAGCCGGCGGGCCGTCTCGATGACGACCCGGCGTCGCGCCTCGCCGGTGAGCTTCTGGCCCTCGACCAGCGAGAACGAGATCGGCTCGACGAAGAGCGGCAGGTCGGCATCGCGGCAGTCGGACGCGACCTCGGCGAGGAGTCGCTCCTGGTCGGCGGCGTTCGCTGCATCCGGGTGGTAGTAGACGAGGAGCTTCGCCGCCGAGGCCCCCATCCGCTTCGCCTGGGCCACGCTCCAGCCGTCGAGGACCCGGCTGATCCGGGCAGTCGAGGATCCGAGGTAGCCAGTGGCCTCGATCGCGACGAGAAGACCGGCGCGCGCCGGCATCGAGCCGTCCGCGATGCATTGCGCCGCGCCGATCTCCGGGTCGAGCAGCGTGCCCGTCGCGACGGGCGCGAGGGTGCGCACGACGGCCCGCTTGAAGGCGACCATCTGGTCATAGGTCACCGAGGCCGGGTCGTCCGGGCGGAGCTCCTTGCGGAGGTTCTGGCGATGGTCGAGCGCCAGGACGGCGAAGGTGCCGCGCTCGGAGGCGCAGGCCTCGATGCCGCGTCGTGCGCCGAGGACATAGGTCACGGTGGCCCGCTCCGGATCAATACAGCAGGGGCGAACGACGCCGTTCGGGTCGCAGGTTCCCCCGGATTCTATCGGGTACGAAGGCGACCCGGCTCCCCGTCGGTGGGATGGGGCGCAAACCCGGTCCCGGTGTGGAAGGCGGGACGTCCGGTGGCAGCAGCTCCTTCCCGCGCGAGGCAGGCCGTCAGGCGAGCGGACGCCCTGCCGTTCCGTGCGGGCGCCGCCGGCTCTTCGAGGCGCGCGAGCGTTCCTCGCCGAGGCGCACATCGTCGTCGGCCTCGCGGCCGCGCTTCACCTGGGCGTCAAGCACCTGCTTGAACTGCTTGGCGAGCCCGGTGCGCATTCCCTCGCGTTCGACCGCCCGGAGATCGTGGTCCCGCCGGCGATCGCGGGCAGCCTCGGTCGGTGGGAGGTCGGTGTCGTCGTCAGGTTCCGGGTTTCGCGCCTTCACGCGCGGAGCGTGCCGCGCCGGGATGCCCGCCGTCAAGCGGGTTCGGATTCGTCATGGACGGAAGCGTCGGGAGTCGTCATGGCCGGGCGGCAGGCCACGAGCTGAGACGGCATCGCGAAGCGGAGCGTCGCCGAGTGATCGGCCCAGCCGATCAGGATCCGCCGGTGCACGCTCCGAAGCGCGGCCAGACGCGAGATTCGGCGCACCCCTGCGCTCACAGGCTTCGAATCTGATCGGCTCGGCCGATATTCGCTGCGTCGTGGCGCGTCCGATCAGCCGGCCGACGCCGGTCGGCGTGCGAGCTCGTGGTTCAGGTACGCGGTCTCCAGGCTCACCTCGCGGACCAGGCGCTCGAGGAGGATCGGCGGCAATGCCGGCACGTCCGATGCGTCCTCCAGCTCGACCTCGAGGAGGACCAGGCCGGGCGGCACGTCGAAGACGTCCAGCTCCATCACGTGGCCGCCGAATGGGAACACGTGGCGCACCTTGCGAATCGTTCGACGCTCGGGATCCGCCTCGGCGACGATGCGGTCATAGGCGGCCGCATCCAGCTCCTCTTCGTGCTCCTCGCGGACGATCCCGGCGATCTCCCGCTTGCGGGTTGCGATGTAGCGGGTCCTGCCGCCCGCTTCGACCCTCCGCACGCGCCGCACCCAGCCGTCCTCGGAACGGAGGTAGACCTGCTCGATCCGATGCGGTCGCGCGCCGAGCTCCGCCAGCTCGACCTCCGTTGGCGCGCCCGAGAGCAGGTACTTCCGCT